>DATKXK010000011.1 GCA_035529075.1 Acidobacteriota bacterium
CGCCAATACTGGCGGCTATCGGTCCCAAGGCGGTCCAGGAAGATCAGTTACTGACGTTTGGTATCTCGGCAACCGATGCCGACGAGACAATCCCGGTGCTTACGACCTCGGCTCTTCCGACCGGCGCCTCATTTATAGATAACCTTGACGGGACAGGGACGTTCAGCTGGACACCAGACTTCACTCAAGCCGGTGACCACTTTGTGACTTTTTACGCCACTGACGACAGTGCGGCTGTTGATTCAGAAATAGTGACCATTGCAGTCGGCCAGGTCAACCTGCCGCCAATACTGGCGGCTATCGGTCCCAAGGCAGTCCAGGAAGATCAGTTGCTGACGTTTGGTATCTCGGCGACCGATGCCGACGAGACAATCCCGGTGCTTATGACCTCGGCTCTTCCGACCGGTGCCTCATTTATAGACAATCTTGACGGAACAGGGACGTTCAACTGGACGCCTGATTTCACGCAGGCCGGTGACCATTTCGTGACGTTCTACGCTACTGACGACAGCGCCGTTGTCGACTCTGAAGTCGTGACCATAACCGTCTTCCAGGTTAACGTGCCGCCGATACTTGCCGCCATAGGTCCTCAGTCGGTCTTTGAGGGTCAGTTGCTCACAATCGGCGTTTCGGCAACGGATCTTGACGCGACAATCCCGGTGCTTACGACCTCGACTCTACCGACCGGAGCCTCGTTTACGGACAATCTTAACGGAACGGGGACGTTCAACTGGACGCCTGATTTCATCCAGTCGGGCGACCACTTTGTCACGTTCTATGCGACTGACGACAGCGCCGCTGTGGACTCGGAAGTTGTCACGATCACGGTAGTCGAGGCCGGTAACCAGACCCCGGTTCTGGCCCCGATCGGTCCCAAGTCCGTGGCCGAGGCGGATCTGCTCAGTTTCTCGGTAAGTGCCAGCGATCCGGATAGCACTATTCCAGCCCTGTCAACCTCGACCCTGCCCGCCGGTGCGAACTTCGTTGACATCGGTGACGGCACGGGGACGTTCGACTGGATACCGGGCTATGACCAGGCCGGACCGCATGAAGTTACGTTCTACGCCGCCGATGGTTTTGCGGTAGACTCGGAGATTATCACGATCACGGTGGTTGACGTCAACCGTCCGCCGGTCGCAGATGCCGGTTTTGATCAGTTTACGGTGCCGGCTAACAGCCCGGTAACGCTCGACGGCACCGGCTCGTTCGATCCGGACGGCGATGTCATCACGTATCAATGGCTGCAGATCGGCGGCCCGGCGGTTTCGCTGTCCAGCGATACCGCAGCCATGCCGACGTTCACGCCGGGCATCCCGGATGATTACTTCTTTGAACTGACGGTCAGTGACGGCCCACTGTTCTCCGGGCCCGACACCGTGTTGATAAACGTCGTCAACGGCGCGCCGCCGCTGGCCGTAAACGACCTGGCCATTCAGATCGTCGGGGACAATATCGATCTCTCGTGGTCGGCCGTGTCCAGCGACACCTCGGGCTTTGCGATCACCGTGGACCGCTACGTGGTGTACCGCGGCACCTCGGCGTATTTCAACCCGACGCCGGCCGACTCCATCGGCGCCACGGACGGTGCTCTGCTTAGTCTGACGGATGACAACATCGGCGGTGTCAACGTCGTCGGCGACACGTTGAATCAGTATTTCTACGTGGTGCAGGTGGTCGATATCTATGGAAACCGTTCGGCGCCGTCAAACCGCGTCGGCGAGTATGATTACCAGCTTCTGGAGACCGCGACCACGAACTACAACCTGGTAGCAGTGCCGTTTGCCAACACGGGCATTACGACCGCGGATGACCTGATCACCGCCATCGGTTCGAGCAACGTGTTCACCGTCAACCAGTTTATCCCCGCGTCGCAAAGCTACCAGTCGCGGTTTGCCGCCGGTTTCGGCGTAAACTTTGCCGTCATCCCGGGTGGCATTTACCAGGTGAATGCCGCGACCGATACTCTGTTAAGCGTGGCCGGTGATATCCCGGACTCCGGAACCGTCAGTTACACGCTGATCACGACGGCCACGACGGACTTTGGGTTCATGATGATCCCGTTTGAATTGGAGAGCGATTTCTCGGTCGCTCAGGATGTCATTGATGCCATCCCGGGCGTTCTAAATACACTCAACAACTTCGTTGCCAGTTCGCAGAGCTACGTTTCGCGCTTTGCCGCTGGTTTCGGTACGAACTTTACGGTTCGTGCCGGCAAGCCGTACCAGGCAAATGTGGCCACCGATGGCACGTTTCCGGGACCGTAGGGAGTAGGTTGGTATGAAAAAAGTTGATTGTAACATATACGGAGGTGCCGCAGTGCGGTTTAACAGTAAGTACCTCAGGACGAGTTTATTTCCGGGACTTGTCTTCCTGATAGTGCTGACGTGGTCATCCTCTGCCTTCGCACAGGGCTCGATTTTCGGCGGCGTCAGCAACTCCGATGCCTCGACTCCGACCAACGGGGAGATCAGCTTCGTCGGCTTCCTCGATGACACCGACGAGGAGATCAGGATCGAGACCTCGGATGGGGCAGGGTACGACAACGGGAACTGGTTTGATGATTTCCAGAACTATCTGACCGAGGCCCCGTTCAACCCGTACGACTACTACTTCTACAATGTGGTCAACGGGGAGGGATATCACCTGTCGGGGTTGATTCCCAACAACTCCTTCCAGCAGGAAGACGTGACGCTGGCGCCCGACGGCTGGCCGGCCATGCCGGTCGGTCTGACCGGCAGTGCGCTCTCGTCCTCTCGTGTTCTGGTAGAGTGGAACGGCGTACCCGGACTGACCTACCACGTCTACCGCCGTCTGTCCAGCTCGAACGGCTCGTTCTTCAGGCTTGACAATGCCGCCGGAGATCTGGCCGATCCGGGCGTGACGGACAGCTTCTTTGTGGACAACACGGTTGACGGCGTCAGTTCATATGACTACTTCATCATTGCAGAGAACGCCTCGGCCGGCTATTCGCCGCACTCGGCCTTAATCGTGATAAACTCGGCGAGCCCCGTCGCTCCCGCCATTGCGTCTGTTGACCCGGACAACGGGCCGGCGGTCGGCGGCACGCCTTTCAACGTCTACGGCAGCGGGTTCGACCCGGGCGGCGTTTCCGTCCAGATCGGCACCTCCACTCCCGTCGCCGGGACGGTCATCTCGCCTTACCACGTCACGGCCACCACGGCGCCCGGCACTATCGGTGCCGCCGACGTCACCGTTACCAATGATGCCTCCAGTCTGATTTCGAATGCCCTCGCCGGGGCATTTACATACAACGCCAACGCCGTGCCGGTCCTGGCCGCAATCGGCCCCGAGTCGATCGACGAAGGCCAGTTGCTGTCGTTCGGCGTTTCGGCATCCGATCCCGACGGGACAATCCCGGTGCTTACGACCTCGGCCCCGCCGACCGGCGCCTCGTTTACGGATAACCTGGACGGCACCGGCACGTTTACCTGGACGCCCGATTTCACGCAGTCGGGCGACTACTTCGTGACGTTCTACGCCACGGACGACAGTCTGGCCGTCGACTCGGAAATTGTGACCATCACGGTCAACCACGTCAACCTGGCACCGGTGCTGGCGGCTATCGGCGGCCGGACGGTTGACGAGGGCCAGCCCCTGACGATTGGCGTTGCCACGACCGATGCCGACGGCACGATTCCGGTACTGACGACCTCGGCTTTACCGACCGGGGCAACATTCACGGATAATCTCGACGGTACCGGGACGTTCAACTGGACGCCGGATTTCACGCAGTCCCGCGACCATTTTGTCACGTTCTACGCTACAGATGACAGCGCGGCTGCTGACTCTGAGATTGTTACGATCACGGTCAACCAGGTGAACCTGGCCCCGGTGCTTGCGGCTATCGGTGCCAAGGCGGTTGCCGAGGACCAGTTGCTGACGTTCGGTGTCTCTGCGACCGATGCCGACGGCACGATTCCGGTGCTGACGACTTCGACTTTACCGACCGGGGCAACATTCACGGATAATCTCGACGGGACAGGGACGTTCAACTGGACGCCTGATTTCACTCAGTCCCGCGACCATTTTGTCACGTTCTATGCCACTGACGACAGTGCTGTCGTGGACTCTGAAGTCGTGACGATCACGGTCGGCCAGGTGAACGTGCCGCCGGTGCTTGCGGCCATTGGCGCCCGGACGATTGACGAGGGTCAGATCCTGGCGTTCGGTGTTTCGGCAACGGATGCCGACGGTATAATTCCGGTGCTGACAACCTCGGCTCTTCCGACCGGCGCCTCATTTACAGACAATCTTGACGGGACCGGTACGTTCAGCTGGACGCCTGACTATTCTCAGTCGGGCGACCACTTTGTAACGTTCTACGCCACGGACGACAGTGCGGCGGTGGATTCGGAGATCGTGACTATTACGGTTAACCAGGTCAACCTGCCGCCGGAGCTTGCGGTCATCGGCGCCCAGGTGGTCGACGAGGGTCAGTTGCTGACGTTCGGTGTGTCGGCGACCGATCCTGACGCGACGATCCCGGTGCTGACGACTTCGACGCTTCCGGCCGGTGCCCTGTTTGCGGATAATCTCGACGGCACCGGCACGTTTAGCTGGACGCCCGATTTCACCCAGTCCGGGCCGTACGACATTACATTCTACGCTACTGATGACAGCCTGGTCGTGGATTCCGAGTTGGTGATCGTCACCGTCAATCACGTGAATCTGCCGCCGGAGCTTGCTCTTATTGGTCCGCAGGCGGTCGCCGAGGGCGAGTTGCTGGCGTTCGTGACGTCGGCTTCGGACCCCGACGGCGATATACCGGTGATGACCAGCACGGCTTTGCCGGGCACGGCAACCTATATTGACAACGGCGACGGTACCGGCGCATTCAACTGGCAGACCACCTTCGCCGACTCCGGCTCCTACACGGTGACGTTTTACGCGACCGATGCCGTTGATCCGCTTGCCGTTGATTCCGAGGTGGTGACAATAAGTATTGGCGAGGTGGGCAACCACTCGCCGGTCCTGACCCCTATTGCCGACACTACCGTCGCGGAAGGCTCTAACCTGGCTTTCACGGTCACGGCGTCGGATTCCGATCTTGAGATTCCGTCACTTTCGGCCTCCGGCCTGCCGGCCAACGCCACCTTTACGGACAACCTTGACGGTACCGGCCTGTTCGACTTCAACCCGGATCTCACGCAATCAGGCGTTTATCCGGTCGTCTTCAAGGCCGTCGACGCCGCGCTCGAGGTCGACTCGGCAGTCGTACAGATCACCGTCACGGAGACGAATCAGCTTCCGGTGCTGGCCGCGATCGGCCCCCGGACGGTTCTCGAGAACGACACCCTGAGATTCCTCGTCAGTGCCACCGACGGAGACGGCACGGTGCCGCTCCTGACGACCGGTGTTCTGCCCGCCGGGGCGGTGTTCACTGACAGCCTTAACGGCAGCGGTTTGTTTGAGTGGGTGCCTGATTTCACGCAGGCCGCACCATACGACGTGATGTTCTACGCTACTGACGCCGTTTACGCGACTGACATTGATTCAGAGCTTGTTGTCGTAACCGTCGACGAGGCGGGTAACCAGCCGCCGGTGCTGGCGGCGATAGGGCCGCAGACGGTGGCCGAGGGCGACAGCCTGATTCTTACTATTACCGCGACCGATCCGGACGGGATTCCGCCGACTATGTTGGCTCTGGATGTCCCGGCTAACGCCACCTTCCTGGACAACGGCGACGGCACCGGCTTGTTCGAGTTCGGGCCGGACTTCTACCAGTCCGGACCGTACTCGGTGACTTTCATCGCCGATGACGGCCTGCTGGCCGACTCCGAGGTGGTCGATATCACCGTCAACGAGGTTGGCAACGTGCCGCCGGTCTTTGATCCCATCGCCGATACCACGGTGGCTGAAGGAGCGACCCTGGTCATGACCGTCAGCGCGGTTGACCCCGACGGCGGCACTATCTTCCCCGCCCTGTCGGTCAGTACCGCCCTGAACAATTACACCTTTGTGGACAACCATGACGGCACCGGAGCCTTTACTTACTCTCCCGACTTCGTGAGCGCCGGTGCAGATTCCGTGTTCTTCTTTGCCGTCGACTACGGGACTCCGCAGCAGAGTTCATCGGTCGGCATCGAGATCACGACCGCCGATGTCAATCAGCCGCCCGTGTGGGCCGAAGCCGGTCCGTTCGGCGTCTCCATCGGCGAAACCCTCGTGTTTACCGTGAGCGCTTCCGATACCACGGACCCGATTACGATACACCGTCTTTTCCTCTCGGTGCTGTCCACTCCGCCCAACGCCTCGTTTGCGGACAACGCGGACGGAACCGGAACCTTCACGTTCGCCCCGGACGCCTCGCAGGCGGGGCTGCTAACGGTCACCTTCCTTGCCGTGGATCTGGGCATTCCGATGCAGTCGGCGTCGCTGGCCGTGGACATTACGGTCGCGGTGGAGAACATTCCGCCCATACTGGATTCGATCGGTCCGCAGACGGTGGTCGAGGGTGACATTCTCCTGGTCAACGTGTCGGCCGCCGATCCGGACGGCCCGCCGCCGCAATTGCTCGCCGATAAGATGCCGAACAACTCCAGTTTCGACGATAACGGTGACGGCACGGGTGTCTTTACCTTCTTCCCGAACTACGTGCAAGCCGGTCTGGCCAGCGTGACGATAAAGGCCTACGACGGCTTTGCAATCGATAAAGAAGTTATCCTGATTCAGATATACGAGGCCGGCGACCAGGCTCCGGTGTTTGACTCCGTGCCGTCGGCGTCGGTCACTGAAGGCGAAACGGCGACGCTTGTCATCACCGCCTACGACCCGGACGAGATAGGTGTCAGTCTCTCCGCTGACGATGCCACCATGCCCGAGTTTGCCTCGTTCTCGGACGACGGTGGCGGTGTCGGTACCTTCACCCTGACGCCGTTGTTTGCCGATGCCGGCACGTACCCGATTGACGTGATCGCGGATGACGGCAGCATGGCCGATACCGTTACGGTCACCGTCACCGTCATTGAGGCCGGCAACCAGCATCCGTTCCTCGATCCAATAACCGCCGAGCAGACCATCCCTGAGAAGGCGACGGTGGCCTTTACCGTGACCGCCTACGACCTGGATGAGACCTTCCCCATCCTGTCGACCTCGCTGCTTCCGGCCAACGCCACGTTCACCGACAACAATGACGGCTCCGGTGACTTCTCCTTCACGCCCGACTTCGATCAGGAGGGCGTGCACGAAATCACCTTCTACGCCACCGATAACATCGAGACTGATTCGGCGCTGGTGACTATCACGGTCACGGACAATAACCAATTGCCGTTCGTTTACCCGACCGGCGGCCGGACCCTCTACGAAGGCGACACCCTCATCTACGAGGTTACGTCGTTCGATGCCGACGGCTCGACACCCTTTGTGGATGCGTTCCTGTCCGGTACGGCGGATTCGTTGCCGCCGAACATGACGTTTGTCGACAATCGGGACCTGACCGGTACCCTGACGTTTATGCCGGACTACCTGCAGGGCGGCCCGGCCAGCAACCCGGAGCTGTATAATATCGTGTTCAGCGTTGCTGACGAGCGGTATCCCACCGTGATCCAGACCTCCGGCACGGTGACCTTCCAGGTCATTGACCGTAACGCGCCTCCGGAAATCGCACTGCCTGACGGCCCCGGCCCCTATTCCGTGACGGAGGGAGCCACCCTCTCCTTTACCGTCGGGGCCACTGATCTCGATAGTTCGATGGATCCGTTGATTTTCGCCACCGACATACCGCCAAACGCCACGTTTGAGGGCACTTCGAGCATTAAGGAGTTCGTGTTCACTCCGGATTACACTCAGGCGGGCACCTATTTCGTGACGTTCTGGGCCTATGACGATGATGGTGACCTTGACACGGAGGTTGTGCAGATCGACGTGCTCGAAGCCGGGAACCAGGCCCCGGTCTTCACGTCCGTGCTCGAAGAGTTCAGAAATGTGCCGGTCAACACCCTGTCTCAGATTGTCGTGACCGCCGTCGATCCTGACCTGGATCCGGTGATACTGACGGCCGAGCCGATATGGGTGAACATGTACGCATCCTTTGTCGATGCCGGCAACGGCACCGGCACCTACTCCGTCATGCCTGATCCGCTCGACGTCGATTCCGTTTACCCGGTCAGTTTTGTGGTCACTGATCCTTCCGGTCTGACCGATACGATCACCACCAGCCTGAGGGTAGTGACGGTGCTCAGAGGCGACCTTGATGACAACAGCACCTATACGATGAACGACCTGGCCTGGCTGATCGCCTACCTGTTCCGGGATGGCCCGGTGCCGGCCACCGTGGAGGCGGCGGACGTTGACGGTGACGGCGACGTCAACGTCGGGGATGTCACCTACCTTATTAAATTCCTCTACTACTACGGTCCGGCGCCACCGAACTAATCGGTCGTCGGCAACTCCTCAGAGACTGCTCTGGCAGGACCGCCCCCGCAAGGGGGCGGTCCTGGTTTGGCTCCGATGGCCCCATCGAGGCCCCGGACCGCGCGGACCGCAGCCGAAACTTACCGCCGATGACGCGGCCTGCCGCAGAGTGCCTCCGGCACCCGGCGCCGCCGCCGGGCCGTGGTGAAGGCGGACTCTGAGCACGGCTGCCGGCCTGCAAACCGGCCGCCATTTGTCCCCAACCTTCCTTTTATTGGCCAGGCTCGGAGTTTTTTTATTGACTGCCCTGCCCGACGGGGGTATTGTTCGCCGGAGAAGCAATGTCTGCTTGAGGCAGGCCAATACCGCATGCGGTACGTGAGGAGGTGAGGCTTACTGAGACTAAGCTAAATGACGCTGAAATGGATTTTCAACTGAATGACGATGTGAATATGGATGGAGGCTCAGATCACATGAAGCTTAAATTGTTAATGGTCTTTTTTTCCATTTTGTTGCTAGCCGGAGCGGTTTCCGCCCAGGTAACGAGTGTGTCGATTGATACAGTGACTAATCTCTGGAACGTCGACACGCTTAAAGCCGGCGAAACCCACAAGGTATACATCCATCTGACCAACTTCAGTAGCTTCAGCTACAACGTCTCCAACGGTTTTGTCGTCTACTCGCCTGATGGCGCCGGTTGGTCCGGTCTTGCAGGCGGCTTTCTCCCGACGCTGACCAAGGCTGATAATTTCGATGTCGTTTACTCAATCAACGTCTTCGATACTGATGGTAGCAGGGACTCGGTCGGTTTCGCCGGCGCCGCGGGGGCGGATGGGGACGCGCTTTTTATAACCTTCGACGACACCGCGTGGACAGTGACCTTTACTACAAGCATCGAGGATACTACCAAGACAATCTGCATCGACAGTTGTGGTTTTGATCCGACTAACACATGGTCCTGGGCGCCTCGCCCCTCGGGCACGAAGATCAAACCGGACTGGTCGGGGCCGTATTGCTGGACGCTGTACAACGTTGTCACGGATGTACCTGACGGCGCGGCACCGCTGCCGGACAAATTCGCGCTGGCTCAGAACTATCCCAACCCCTTCAACCCCAAGACGGCCATAAAGTTTGACGTGCCGTATGAGACCCACGTCAAGCTGACCGTTTTCAACATGCTGGGCCAGGAGGTCATTACCCTGGTGGACGAGGTAGTGCCGCCGCAATTCGGCAAGCAGGTTGAATGGGACGGCCGTTCGGCTAGCGGCCGAACAGTGGCTTCAGGTGTGTATTTCTACAAGCTGGAGACCGACTCGTTCGTGCAGACCAGAAAGATGGCATTGCTCAAGTAACAACTTGGAATGAGCATCTTGGCAACCCCCCGTTCGCGGGGGGTTTTTTTATGCAGTAGAGACGACGAAGGCAATCCGGGCGGTGCGGGCAGGTTATGTTGCTTCATGGCAACGGGTTACAAGATTTTTATTGACATCATGGTCTGATTTAAGTATGATAATAACTCACCCTGCACTTGATGGCGTGTCGTAACCTCTTGATTTACAGGGAGTTATATGCTTGGAGTCATCGGTAACAAGTTCTCGATTGGCAAAGAAACGTACCAGCCCTTCGCGGCGGAACTGCATTATTTCAGAATCGACAAGCGGCACTGGTCCATCTGCTTTGAGCGGATCAAGCGAGCCGGATTCCGTATAATTGCCACCGCCGTGCCCTGGAATATTCACCAGGACGACTCCAAGCACATCGATTTCAACGGCTTTAATGATCCCCGTAAAGACCTCATCGTCTTTTTAGAGCTGGCCCGAGAGTTCGGCTTTAAGGTGATTCTCCGGCCCGGCCCCTGGGTGGGCGGACAACTAAGGCATGGAGGTCTGCCGAAGTTTCTGTTTAACGACATCAAGGTCTTTGCTCGTGATGCCCAGGGTCGGGAAATCAAGCTGCCGGACAGTTACGGGGTGGAAGGCGGCTTCCTGCCCAGTTACATGCACAAGACTTTTCAGTTTCACCTCAGGAGCTTTTTTCGGGCCCTGATTGAAACGACCAAGAACTATGTCCACCCGAGAGGTCCGGTATTCATGGTAGAGCTCGACTACGAGACTTCGTTCGGGCGGATACTCCAGCCGGACGGCGCTGACTTCAATCAGGATGTCCTTTCTGCCTACTACGGGCCGTTTCTCGAATCGATCTACGAGGATATCAAGAAGCTCAATGCCAGGTATCGGGAGAGAAATGCCGACTTTGCCGGCGTAGAGCCCCCCAGGCAGGTAGCAGGCCTGGCCCTGAAGGACTACCCCAAGGTGCTTGACTGGTTTCGCTTTCGTGAGCACATGCTCAGACAGTACCTCGAAATACTGGAAGATATTTTCAAATCCTATACGGTCGAGCCGCTCTTTTTCCGGTCGCTCTATTTTCAGTCCGGTGACCTGCTGCCGGCCTTCAACCTCGTTCCTGACGACAGATCACCCTTTCTGGGCGGCAATGTCTTCCCCGAAGGCACCTATTTCGACCTGGTGAACAAGGCGCGGTTTCTCAAGGCCGAGTATGGTTTTGCCTTTGCAACCTCCTTTACTTCCGGCATTGCCTCGTCCGACCCGGAGCGCGAGAGAGAGATATCACCCCTGAAGCCCAATGTGCGCCGGTTCTACTTCGCGGCCGGCCTAGCGGCCGGTTTCAAAGGGCTGAATCACTACATGTTTGTTGACCGGGACCACTGGTACGGGGCTCCGTTGCACAACGACGGTACGGTCTCGGAGGGTTACGAGACGGCCAAGAACTTCAATCTGGCCATCTCCTCGGTCGGGTTTGAAGAGATGGATGCCCGCCCTGAGATCGCTGTTCTCGGCAATCGTCTGTATTACTGGCTTCGCGAGACGGAGGGAGCCAAGCAGTTCGAGTACATTCGTCGCCTTATGGGCGAGTCCGTTGTCGGTTTCTGCCGGGATCTGCTGCGGCTCAAGCTGCCGTACGGTATTCGTGAGAACCGTGAATGGGACACCATGAGCCAGTTCAAGCTGCTCTTCGTTCCGACCGCCGAGATTATGGCTCAGAGGGATCAGGAAGCCCTGGTCGAACTGGCCAAATCCGGCGTCACCCTCGTGCTGTGCGGTCTTATGCCGAAGTACGATGAGAATTTCAGGGACTGTCAGGTGTTGGCCAATCACTTCCGCATCAAGACGACGGTTGACTGCCGGATCGGGACGATCGCGCACAAAACTGATTCGTTCATCAGCAACGTGTACGGCTCCATTCGCTCCGTCGACGACGCCAAGGTCAGGAAACTGTGCAGATCGGAGAACAAGATCGTAGGCGTCTGTTCCACCCGGGCCAAGGGACATGTTTACATGTTCAGCTTCGACGTCGCCTCCGGTGGAAATCACAAGAAGCTCTCCTTTGTGGAGTCGATCCTGGCCGGAGAGAAAATCACCAGCTACGTTCAGTGCAATGACCCCTCGGTGGATGTCTCCTTTCAAATGGGTGCCAAAAAGGGCATTCTGTTCGTGGTTGTGCCCCCCCCGGGAGAACTGTCGGACGGTCTGGATTCCCAGCGCAAGGAAGTGATTGTCCAGGCGGACCTCAAACGGCTCGGTTTCTCCGCTGCTAAGCTCAAGCTGACCAACATCCTGCAAGGCGAAGAGGCCAAGCCCATCAGGACCACCGCCCACGATCTCAAAGTCGGTATGCCGTTGGAGGTTGACTACCCCGATGGTCTCATTTTCCTGGTTGAGAAGCGGTAGCATACCCTCACCGCCGGCCGCCCGCAGCCTCTCGTTGTCCCGGCTCCGCCCGATAAAGCCTGCGGTGCATAACTGCCTGCCTGCTTTGCTTTTGCTCCTGGCAGCAGTCACCCTGGCCTGCAATTCCGTCAATGTCAGCCCGCTGTACCGGCATGGGGCTGTCGCGACCACCTCGCCGGTCGCCTCTGAAGTCGGACGCCAGGTGTTCATCGACGGCGGTAACGCCTATGACGTTGCCGTGGCGGTGGGGTTTGCGCTGGCCGTTGCTTACCCGCAGGCGGGCAATCTTGGGGGCGGCGGCTTTGCCGTGGTGCGCGACGGCCGTTCCGGCCGGATTCAAGCTCTGGATTTCCGCGAAACCGCCCCCGGTTCCGCCGACGAAACCATGTACTTGGACGATACCGGTGCAGTCATACCCGGCCTGTCCACCTATGGGGCCAGGGCCTGTGGCGTGCCCGGAAGCGTAGCCGGTCTTTACGAACTCTGGAGAGATCGCGGCGCTCTGGAGTGGTCCGATCTCGTCCTGAGGGCGGCCCGGTTGGCCGATACAGGCTTTCTTATCGATGAATTCCTGGCTGGGGCTCTAAGCTCTTATCGTGTCGAACTCTCCAGCTTTCCGGAGACGGCGGCGATCTTTCTGCCCGGCGGGGCCCTGTTGAAACCCGGGGACAGGCTGGTGCAGAAAGACCTGGCCCGAACCCTGTATCGGATAGCCGAGGAGGGCCCGGGCGCCTTCTACCAGGGTCCCATTGCCGTCCTCATAGACTCCTGCATGCGCCGTCACGGGGGCCTGATCACCCTGTCCGACCTGCAGAGCTACGTTCCGGTCTGGCGGGAGCCGGTTCACTTCGTATTTGACTCCCTTGACGTCTACTCGTCACCTCCTCCGAGTTCCGGTGGTATTGCCGTCGGCCAGATCCTCACGCTCCTCGAACCGTACGACTTCTCCCGGTACAATCCGGCGTCGCCCGAGTACATGCACTTGTTCTGTGAGGCCTCGCGACTCGTCTTTGCCGACCGTGCCGAGCACCTCGGGGATCCGGGATTCTATGACGTCCCCGAGGGCCTTGTAAGCGAGGCCTACCTGGCCGCCCGACGCGAGCTGATCCAGGCCGGGCGTGCCGGATCGTCGCAGAACGTTGCGGCCGGACGCCCCCCGCACGGTGAGTCCGATGAGACGACGCACTATTCAGTATGTGACGGCGATGGTAACATGGTGGCGGTCACGACGACAATAAACACGAGCTTTGGGTCGAAGCTGGTGGTTGAAGGGGCCGGGTTTCTGCTCAACAACGAAATGGACGACTTCGCAATCAAGCCCGGCTTCGCCAATACCTACGGACTGGTCGGCAGCGAAGCGAACAAGATCGAGCCGGGCAAGCGGATGCTGTCGTCAATGGCCCCTACGCTGGTGCTCAGGCAGGGCGAGCCGTTCCTGATCACGGGTTCGCCGGGGGGCTCGAGAATCATCACCACGGTGGCGCAGAGCATATTGAACTACACGCGATTCGGGCTGCCGCTGGCCGATGCGATCGCGCGGCCGCGCTTCCACCATCAATGGTTGCCGGACGTCGTTTACCTGGAGGAGGGCGGGTATGACGTCGCGGTCATGCAGACGTTGATCAAGTATGGGCATAATCTCGAAGAGCGGTCGGCGTACGGCGACCTGCAGATGATAGCGGTGGATGCCGGCGGTTTTATGCAGGCGGCGTCGGATCCGCGCCAGGGCGGCGCTCCGGCCGGTTACTGAACCGGCCCGGGTTGCGACGGCCCTGCACCTTGCACGGACGCCTCTGTCCCCTGATTGGTTTGGACTTCCGCTTTGCGGCAGTACTTGATCCCCAGCAGGATAGCCCCGGTTCCGGCGATGGTCACCAGCAGATACAGAAGGGTGCCGACGTACGGCAGCCAGAAGACCAGGGTGAGCACTATCAGGCCAGAGAAGAGCGACGAGGCGTTCAACAGCTGACTGTCCGGCCTGGCCAGTTTCTTTATGACGAAGCCGACCAGGAACGCCACCACGATGGCGCCGGAATACAGGATTATCCCGCCGGACACCGTCGCGAAACTGGTGATGGGGATCAGTAAAATCGACACGATCAGCAGGAGAGAGCCCGGTATCACCAGGTCGCTGTGGATGAGAACATACCCGATCACCGCAGAGCCGACCGAGGCCAGGAATGCGACCACGCAGACGCCGAGAACCAGAAGGCCCAGGAAGCCGGCGGCCAGGGAGACCGTCATTCGATGCCTGAGTTGATCGACCGCCTCTTCAGCGTATGGGCGGAACAGCCGGACGACTATAACGCCGAACAGGAACGCCGCCAGAAGACTTGAGCCCTTCAAGGTTATCCTGGTGAAGAGGCTTGTCTCCTCCTCTTTTTTCTCCGGCTGTTTCCAGGTTGTTGCGCCGACGATCGTCACGCCCGTAGTGTCAATGGTGAGCTGCTTGCTCGACGTGTACACGAGGTTTCCCTCAATGAACGCCGGGGGGGAGAAGACAATCCGGTCACCAGTGAGCACAACGTCGCCCTGAATGAGGCCGGCGATGCTGATCCTGGGGCCGGTGATCCGCACGTTGCCGTTGACGACACCGTCGATGCTGACGTCGTTTCCGTAAAGGTTCACGTCTCGCTCGATAACTGACCCCTTGCTCAGCCGGATGTTGTCCCCTGCGGCGATCAGTGAACCATCCACCCTGCCCTTGATCCTCACGTATTGGGCTAAGACCCTGAGTGAGCCCCCGACGTGGCCGGAGTGATCGACGCTGCGGGCGAACAGGTTGGCTGAACGCGTGACCGTCCCCTGGAGGAGGCAATCGTATACAAAAGCCGTCAGGTCGCCCTCGATTTTGCCGTCGACGCGCACCTGCTCACCAAAGGCATAAAAGTCATCCTGGATCGTGTGCAGGTTGGAAATGTGAATGTCATCGCCGGATTCAAACACGGACGCCGCGAGTTGCGCCGGCAGCATCAGTGTCACGGCCAGAACAAGTGTGCGAAGGCGAGTGCAGCCTGCCGCTTCAGAACGGATCGACATCGTTAGCTTCCCTCCCAAGGTCCAATTGCCGATACGAATGCACCATCGTAAGGTTGCCGGTTTGCCCCCGAAAATCAACTTAAAAAGTTTGCCGTTGTTACCTCGTTCCTTCCATGTTATGTTGGAAGTGATACGCCGCGGGTCGCGTTTTTCGGTGACGCGATTCATGCTGAGGCGGTCGTAAAACCGACCGGGTTTGACAGCAGGTGCCATGAACGTTCTGGCTTATTTCCTGGCTGCGGTGCTCTGTTTTGCCGTGGCTCTCCGTTTTTACGCTCGCTATATCGGGCGTTCGCTCGGAGAGATGCCGGATCGGAAAACTCCCGCCGTCGAGATCAATGACGGCAGAGATTTCGTTCCCACCCGGCCATCAGTGCTGTTTGCTCACCACTACTCCACGATTGCCGGCGCCGGTCCGATCGTAGGCCCCACGCTCGGCATCCTTTACGGCATCGGGCCCGCCTGGATGTGGATCGTGCTCGGGGCGATATTCATTGGCGGTGTTCATGATTTCGTCGCGCTGTTCGCCTCCATTCGCGAGCGCGGCAGCTCGATGGCGGAAATCGCCAGAAAAGCCCTTGGTCCCGCCGGCTTTCTGCTCTTCATGATCTTTACTATCATCCTGATTATCCTCGTTACCTCGGCCTTTCTTTCGTTGACCGCAATATCACTGACCTCGCTCCGGCCGCTGGCTGACCTGGGACTGTCGGAGGGCCAGACCATGTTGCGAACCACCGTCATAAACGGTGAGACGCACGGCATCATCGGCGGCATCGCCTCCATGTCGGTCATCATAATCACCGCCCTGGCACCGCTTCTCGGCTACCTGGTTGTCAAGCGCGGCATTCCCACCTGGCTGGCCTACCTGTTGGCCGCACTCATCTGCTTCTTCTCCGTGCTGGTCGGACTGCGGGTGCCGGTGGCGCTGGATCCCGGGGTGTGGATGGTTCTGATTGCCGTGTACACGCTTTTTGCCTGTCAGGCTCCCGTCTGGTTCATTTTGCAGCCGCGCGATTTTGTCAACGTCCAGATCCTGTACGCCGGAATGGCCGCGATGATAGTCGGCGTTGTCATCTCGGGCGCACAGGGGTTGCAGGTCTCTTTCCCCGTGGCCAACCTCGCGGTCGGCCAGGCCAGGATGGGTCCGGTCTGGCCGTTCCTGTTCATTACCATCGCCTGTGGGGCCATTTCCGGTTTCCATGCTCTGGTAGCGGGCGGAACGTCGTCCAAGCAGTTGGCCAGGGAACCGCAGGCAAGAACTATCGGGTACGGCGGGATGCTCCTCGAGGGTCTTCTGGCCGTTCTCGTTCTCGTGACCATCGGATCGTCGCTGGGCTACGAAAACTACATGGCCATCACCTGGCCGGAGGGGAAACCCGGCAACCCGATCCTGGCCTTCGCCCTGTCCATGGGCCATCTGCTTCATTCATCGGTGGGCCTCTCCATGGCCTTTGGAACCGTCATGGGTATCCTGATCGTGGAAGGTTTTCTGATCACCACTCTGGATTCCGCAGTGCGCCTGAACCGGTACCTGTTCGAGGAGCTGTGGAAGACAATCATGGCCCGCCCGCCGTCTATTACGAGGAAGTTCTGGTTCAATTCCGGGCTTTCGGTCGTTCTCATGTTGTTGCTGGCCTGGAATCAGGGTTACAAGCTGATCTGGCCGCTGTTTGGCTCCACCAATCAGCTTCTGGCTGCGCTGACCCTGATCGCTGTAACCGTCTGGCTGCACCGGGCCGGAAAGAGTTTCTGGTTCACTCTCGTTCCGGCCGTCGTAATGCTTGCAACTACAATCGCATCTTTGACTTACTCGCTCATAGCGAAGTACCTGCCCGGAGGGAACACACTCCTGGCCGTGACCGACATGGCTCTGCTGGCGCTCTCCATCGGCGTGCTGGTCTTGTCCGTAAGGTCGTTTGTGCGGGTTGAACTCAGCGCCGATCCCCCTGTATCCTCCTAAGACCTTTGCACTCAATAAACAAAGCACCGGTCCGACCGATATACGAGGTAGGACGGGGTAAACCGCGCATGAAGTTCTTCATGGATCGGAACAGAACGCTGCTGCCGCGCGTCGACGTCATTTACCTTCTGACCCGGATAATGACGCTGGTGGGCGTGGTCTGGTTTGCCCTTGTCGGCGACCATCCGATCTATGATACTCGCATATCTCTCATTGTGGTAGTCACCTACACGCTTCACCTGGCCGTGTTCGCGGCGGCTATACGCGGTCGCTTCGACCTCAAACTCGCCTACCTCTCGGCCATCATCTACGACATCCTTTCGGTGCCGTTGTTTGTTCACTACACGGGCTCGGTGTTCTCGGCGTTCTATCTCGTGTTCTTCCTGACGGTGTCGGCCGCAGCTTACGTGCTGACGTTCTGGTTCGCCATGGTCGTGATCATCATCGTCACCCTTGCCTACCTCGCCATCCTCTTACCGGACGTGACAATCGGCGTTCTGCACACCATCTCCATGCGAATCGGCTTTTTGTGGGTCTGGTTCCTCGCCATATCATACGCCTCGGACTACCTGCGACGTTCCGAACGGCGGCTGCTCAAGCTCTTTGATACGCTCAACATGCGTACTTCCGAGCTGGAGAAGTCCCAGGCCCAACTGGAGATGAACTATGAGAACACGCGCATTCTGGCCTCCATACTGAAACCCGACGCGGTGGTAACGGAGATCATGCGGATCATGGGCTGGCGACTGCAGTTTGAGCACTTTGCCGTCATATTTCAGAACAATGCCGGAGCCTTTTACTACCGGGCGCGCTCCGTGAACGGCCACAACAACTTCCACTTGAAAGCCATCGATGCGGCCAGGAGCGAGCTTATCCGGAAGGTGTGCGAGCTTGATGAGCCGATTCGCATCAAGAACCTTGCGGACCGCGACGACTACGTCCCCGTCAAGGAAGGCGCCCGGTCGGCCATAATCGTTCCGTTGACGGCGCACGGCAACATGCAGGGCCTGCTTATCACCGAGTCGTGCGCCGAGGATGCGTTCACGGACAAGGACGTGCAGACGCTGACAATCGTAGCCCGCTCGGCCGCTCTGGCCCTGGAGAACGCCGAACTGCACAGGCGGACGGAGGAACTGACCATCATTGACGACCTGACGGATACCTACAACTACCGGTACTTTGTTCAGAAGCTCCAGGAAGAGCGGAAACGTGCCATGCGCTATAACCTTCCCCTGTCAATCATCATGGTGGATATCGACTGGTTCAAGAAGCTGAACGACAGCCACGGGCACGAGGTGGGCAATCTGGTGTTGACAGAGCTGGCTCGGGTCATCAAACGCTGCATTCGCGACGTGGACGTGTTCGCGCGCTACGGTGGAGAGGAGTTCGTTATCATACTGCCGCAGACGGCCCAGGTCGAAGCTTCCGTCATCGGTGAGCGAATCCGCCAGCAGGTCGAAGAAACCGTGGTCGATTCCGGGCCGACCGGCAAGGTGGGCATAACGGTTTCAATCGGAGTCAGTTCATATCCGGAAAACGGTAAATCAGCTGAAGACCTGGTGTCAGTCGCCGACCAGGCCCTGTACCGTGCCAAAGGATCGGGCAAGAATCTTGTATGTATAGTGTAACGGAAATTGATTGAAGTACATAGAGGGGTTATACTGACAGGTGGTTACATGGATCAGCTATTAGAGAAAATCGGCCAGCTGTTCATCATCGGTTTTCCCGGTGAGGCGCCGCCTTCGCGCTTTCTGGATTTCGTCTGCGAGAGCCAGATTGGCGGTGTTATTTTGTTCGAGGAGAACTGCCCGACGCACCTGCAGGCCAGAGAGAACATCGAACGTGTCCAGGCATTCCTGCCGTCGGCCATGCCTTTCGTCGCCGTAGACCAGGAGGGCGGGCGGATTTGCCGTCTCCGTGGTGCTCCGGCGGAACTGAGCGCGCCGGCCGACTACGGCAAGCGCAACGACCTTGAGCGTTTCCGCGAGGATTACTCTCGCTCTGCCGTCTACATGGCTTCTCTCGGCGTAAACCTCAATCTGGCCCCGGTGGCCGATATTCTTCTCCAGCTGGACAACCAATGCCTGAAGGGTCGGTGTTTTGGGGATACGCCGGAGCAGGTCGCTCTGTTCGTCAGGGCGGCGGTCGAGATTTCGAGGTCGAAGGGTCTGTACTCCTGTTTGAAGCACTTTCCCGGCCTGGGCGCAGCGACGGTCGATCCGCACGAGGCCACGGCCACTGTTGATTACGATCGAATCCTCTGGCAACAGCGTGAGAGACTCCCGTTCGAGGCGGGCGTCAAGGCGGGGGCGGATCTTCTTATGACGACGCACGTGATTGCCCCCCGGCTGGACTGCGAGATAGTGACGGGCTCAAGCCGCGTGATTTCACAACTGGCGCGTACGGAACTCGAGTTTGACGGTCCGATCATGACCGATGATTTGACCATGAAGGGAGCAGCTTCCCTTGGTTCTTACGGCGAGCGGGCCGTCAAGGCGTTCAACGCGGGACATGATTTGCTGCTCTTCGGCCGGGACTACGAGGCGGCCATGCAGGCGTACGAGCACTTTGTGAAGGGCTGCCGGGGCGGTGACGTGTCCGCCGGACGCCTTGAGGAGGCTTTGAACCGCGTGGCCGGGTTGAAGTTCAAACTGGGGCGTTCTGTAGTTCACTGACATGTCTCTGCAAAAAACCCTGGCGAAAAAAACGCTGGTCATAATCGGCCTGAATTCAGGCACTTCCGCCGACGGCCTGGATATGGCCGCCCTTCGCTTTGCGCAGTCCAGGCGCGGCACCGCCATCGAACTGCTCGGCGGGCGCACCCGGACCTTCGATCCTGACCTGCGACGAGCGATCCTGCGGACGGCCGACGCCGCTGACGTTACTTTCCGGCAACTGATTCATCTGGACAACATGCTGGGCATGTTCTTCGGCCGGACCGCCGCCTCCTTCGTCAGGTCGCTGGCCGCCAGGGGCGTGGTCGTGGACGCAATCGCCTCACACGGGCAGACTGTCAGCCATCTTCCGGGCAAAACGAAAATCGGGAAGTACTCCGTCCACGGAACCCTTCAACTGGGGTCGCCGGAGCAAATCAGCGCTCTTACCGGCAAACCGGTGATCGCCGATTTTCGGCAGGCCGACGTAGCCCTGGGAGGCGAGGGTGCCCCGATAACCGTCGAGGCTATGCGCCGGCTGTGTGCGCACCGCAGCGAACCGCGCCTGATTGTCAACATCGGCGGTATGGCCAACTACTTCTATTTCCCGACCGGGCGGAACCACACGAACGTGCGGGCGGCCGACTGCGGGCCGGGTAACGTCCTGTGCGATCTGCTCAGTCGGCGCCTGTTCGGTGAGAAGTATGATCGCTCCGGGCGGCGCGCCTGCTCGGGGACGGTTTCCGATACGCTGCTCGCACGCCTGCGCCGGCAGCGTCCCTTCCGGGAGTTGCGGCCTTCCGTCGGCCGGGAGGACTTCGGCCCGAAACTCGTTGCGCGCATACTTCGGCTGGCCGAGCGGCTTGGCCTGGACAAGTCCGACCTGATGGCGACCGTGGCTGAACTGACAGTGGCCTCGATCGTCAAGCGTGTGCGTCCCATTATCCGGCGAGATGCGGGCGTGAGAAAATTATATTTGACTGGCGGGGGGTCACGTAACAAGTTCTTTATGCAGCGCCTGCAAGCCGTCCTGCCGGGCGTTGGCGTGAGCACGGTCCGGGACCTGGGTCTCGATCCGGATCTTGCGGAGGCAGCCTGCTTTGCCGTATTGGGATACGCAACGCTGCGCTCTGATCCGATGCCGACGCGATTTGACGGACGCCGACGCCGGCCGCTCCGGCCGATTCTCGGGAAGATTGTGCAGCCGCCGCAAAAAAACGTGAACCATGGCTGACATCGGGACAGGACGCCTATCTGTGATATCGATTATGAAGCTGTTACTGCGCATCGGCACGGGGATACTCCTTTTGGTGGTTATCTGGAGCTGTGCTTCAATCCCGGGGTTGCGCGAGGAATCGACCAGCACGTACATCCGGGTGCCGTTTATACGCGTTCTGCTTCAGGAAGGTACTGATCAGGTTGCGGTTACGGCGGATGCCGCCTTTGCCGTCGAGTGCCTGCGACAGGGAACCCAGACGGTCTACTACTCGAGCCAGCCGGTGAGGATTGAGAACCGGGTGCGGTGGTTGACGGTGCGGGATCGAAAGGACAATGTCATCGAGTCATCGCTTGACGAGATCAACATCATTCCGCGCGGGGCGGGCAATCGTGTCAAGCTCAACGGCAGGCGCTATCGTGGCATTCTGAAAATCCTCCCGCACGGCCAGACCATGCGCCTGGTGAACATCGTCTATCTCGAGGACTACCTGCAGGGAGTCGTCCCGCCGGAGATAGGCCCGCGCGCGGAGGAAGAACTGGAAGCCGTCAAGGCCCAGGCCGTGGCCGCGAGGACGTACGCAATGGCTCATCTCAAGCAGTATACCGGTGAACCGTTCGACGTCAAATCGAGTATCATCGATCAGCTTTATGAGGGTGCGACCGTTGAAGACGGGCTGGTCAACCGGGCCATCGAGGAGACCACCGGTCGGGTGATAATGTACCAGGACGGGTTCATCAACGCCTATTACCACTCCACGTGCGGCGGCAGCACCGATGACGTCGCGGACGTCTGGGAGCGCCGCGAGGTCCCCTACCTGAAATCAGTCGATGACGGTACCGCCTGCGCCTGGTCAAAATACTATACCTGGCGGGAAGTGTTCACGGAGGAGCAACTTCGCGGGCGCGTGGAGCAGTACCTGTCCAGTGACCGCGGGCGCGACCTCAGGATCGGACCGATTACCGACGTAAAGGTTATGCAGCGAACGGCAGGCGGCCGGATTGCCAAGCTCGCTGTCACCACGGAACGGGAGACGTTTAATTTCTACAAAGATCGGATTCGGTGGGTGATAGGCCGAACCTCCAACCCGGAGTTGATCCTGCCGTCCGATCGTTTCGAGTCCGTCATTGAGCGTGACGCACAGGGAAACATCAGATCGGTGACGTTCACGGGCCGGGGTTACGGCCACGGGGTCGGCATGTGCCAGTGTGGGGCCATTGGGCGGGCCCGCGCGGGATGGGATTTCGCAGCGATTCTCGCGCATTACTATAGCGGTGTCGAGATAAAGAGGCTCTACTGATGCAACCCGTGTACACAGTCGTGTCGCCGGGTGCACGGGTGCCGGAAGAATGCGCTTAGAGCAAAGCAGATTATCGGGCGTAATACTGGTCGCGGTCCTCGCGTGCGCTTCTGCCTCGGCGGGGGATTTCTCATACTCGGCAGGTGGCGGAGCCGGCATGGCCATGCTGACGGGCGGCGACTTTTTCAGTTTTGACCACGCCGGCACGTTTACTGCCCGGCTTGGCCACCGCCTCAGCGACCGGTGGCGGCTCAACCTGGAGTACGCGGCCTTTTCCTTTTCGAATGATACCCAGGCGGATTCCTTGTCGTCCATCGCCGGTCTGAGCAACAACTCGCCGCTCGACTTCGAAGCCACCCGGCTTACCGCCGCCGTCGATCGCCTCCTTTTTCCCGGTGGGCGCTGGCTCAACGTGACGGCGGGGCTGGGCGGCGGCCTTCTTGTCTGGCGGGCGGTTAACCCGAACACCAACACCACCTACGAGGTCCTGGGGATCAGGAAGCAGTCGACCGACTTTGCCGCCAGCGAACTGATAGCTCAGACCTCAGCGGGCATCATGGTGGCTCCGTCATCGCGCTGGTCCCTGCACTTTCGCGGCTCAGCAGATTTCCTCACCGGGGCAGGCGCCGAGTTCGAGGACGCCATGTCCTCGTCCCGCGACCGCTGGCTTCTTGGAGCCTCCGCCACTCTGGAGGTTCATTTTGGAGCCACCACGTCCGGGCCCAACTGGCCTTCCGAGCAGGCCTGGAACCAGCCTCTCGAAGTTAGCCCTGCGCCCCGGACGTTCGGGTCACCTGACAGTGACGGTGACGGCGTGCCTGACCAGATTGATCGGTGCCTGAACAGCCCTCGGGGCGTGACGGTTGACCGAGCCGGGTGCCCGATTGACACTGATCACGACGGCGTGCCTGACGGGCTCGATGACTGTCCCGGCACCGACGTCGGCGGGCAGGGTGCGGTGGATATTTACGGCTGCCCCGTTGACTCTGATTTCGACGGAATCCCTGATTTTCGGGACGCCTGTCCCGACGGCCCCATCGGCGGGCGGATCGACTCGACCGGGTGTCCGACGGATGCTGACTCCGACGGGGTGCCTGACGGCCTGGACGACTGCCCGCTCACGCTCCCGGGCCTGGCGGTGGATCGGAACGGCTGCATTGACCTGTCGATGTTTGCGGCACCCATGGTGCTCAATATCGATTATCCTCCGGGCTCGTTTGAGATCGATCCCAACAACAAGAAGCGGGTTACGAGGCTGGCCGGCCTGCTGAACTTCGTCCCGGACATCAAACTGGAAGTCAACGGTTACACCGACAACATCGGGACCTCGGTCGCCAATAAACGACTCTCCGAGAAGCGTGCCCGACGGGTTCGGGATTTCCTCGTCACGCTCGGCGTGGCACCCGACCGCATCAAGGTATTCGGGTGCGGTGAGACCGATTTTGTCGCCTCCAATCAAACGGCCGAGGGACGTGCCAAGAATCGACGTATCGAGATAAAGTTCTACCGGTGATGTACAGGCGACTTGCGGACACCAGTCACAGTTTCAGCTGCCAGGACTTCTCCGGGCGGCGGTCCAGTCGTTATGCCGTGGTCATATTCCTGCCGCCCGAACTGGACTCCATTGTAGCTCCTCTGCGCGAAAGGTTTGACCCGGACTACGGCGTGATCAGTTCTCATGTCACCATTGTCTTTCCTTTTGAGAGCACCAAATCCCTGGATGACGTCTCCTTGATCGTGCGAGACGAGATTGACCGCATCAGGTCCCTGGAGATCGAACTGAGTTCAATCGGAGATTTCTATCCTTCCTTCCCGGTGATTTGCTGGAGGGTGAAGGATAACGTGACGCTGACGACCGCACACCGGAGGCTGTACGCACGCCTCGATCTCCCGCTGCCGCACAAACAGTACAGCCCGCACGTGACGGTCGCGCGTGAGATATCGCATCACCGGGTGATGCTGGTCAAGGAGAAGATTGTCAGCTATCTGCCCGACGAGAAATTCCGTGTCCGCGCGGTGGATCTCGTGTCTCCGGTGGCTGACCACAACTGGGTCTCCGTTCGTACTTTCCCGTTGGCTGCCGGCTGAGCCTTTCTGCCCGGGGCCGAGCAAAAAAAAAGCGGCCGTGCGGCCGCTTTTCCTGATTTTACTATGCCGGGAGTGACTATTCCATGGGCTTTTCAGCCGCCACGGGATGGACGAGCGGCTTTGACTTGGCGAAGTCGAACGGCTTGAAATTCGGGTTACCCTCTTTCTTGTGGCACCGCGTGCAGTTCTCTTCCTTGGGGTAGATCAGTCCCGCCTCGATCGCCAGCTTCTTCTGCGCTTCCCGATCCTCGGCCCACTTTTTCTTGCTTTTGATCGTCGGGGATTTGTAGTCGCTGCCAGGACCGTGGCATGCCTCGCATTGCACCCCTTCCAGCAAGGTTGTATCGGCGGTCGTGCCGGTAACGTGACACCCGGTGCACTCCGCCTTCTTCTTTTCTTCCGCGGAGAGACCCTCGAAGGCCTTGGCGTGGCCGGTTTCGGCCCACGCCGTGTACTGGGGCTTATGGCAGACCTTGCACTTGGCTGCTCCGACATATTCGTGGGCGACCTTTTCGGCTTCCTTGGCACCCTTGGTTTCCTCGGCCATGGCCATGACCGTCCAGACTGCCAGCAGGCCCACGAAGAGTACAGCAATAATCGCTAGTTTCTTCATACGCAACTACCTCCACGTACCTTTGCTACTCGTTATACAATGAACCGGTGCGAATGTCCCTGTCCTCTTTGCAGACTGAAAATATCAGGTATAGGATTTGGTGTCAAGTCGTTTGCCGCAGTACGCAGAAAAAAGCCGCCCCGGACCAAATAAAGGCTTGCCAAGCCATTGAAAAAGGGGTAGAATTCCCGCAGGGAAGGTATGAATATACTCGTTGTATCGCAGCACTTTCCGCCTGAGCGTGGGGCCGTCAGGCGGCTTTTTGAATTCTCGCGCTTTTTCGTTCAAAACGGACATAACGTTTCGGTTCTGACGGCAGTGCCGAACTACCCCGACGGCGTTGTCCCTCCGAAATACCGGGGCAAGTTCTTCTGTACCGAGGAGATGGACGGGGTAAAGGTGTACCGCAGCTGGGTCCTGCCGGCCTCGAACCGTTACCCGGGCAGGCGCATGATCGGCTTTGTCATCTTTCTGTTCACGGCGCTGATCAACTCTTTCCGGATTCGGGGCCGCTGTGATCTCATTCTGGCCTCCACGCCGCCGGTGAACACGCCCGTCATCGGCTGGGTGCTGAGCAAATTGTGGCGCTGCCGGTTCGTAATCGAAATCCGGGACCTTCAGCCGGAGTCGAGCGAAGAATTCGGAAACCTTGACCGTTCGCTCTTCACGCGGATGTTAAGGAAGCTCATGCACGGGCTGTACCGCCGCGCCGAGAAGCTCGTGGCGGTGACCGACGGTATCAGTGACTACCTGCAGGTACTCGGTGTTCCGGCTTCCAGGATAGCAACTATCAAGTCCGGATTCAGCAGCGAGTTCGTTACGGCCGACCATAACGGCATCCGACTCAAGTACGGCTGGGAGGACAAGTTCCTGATCCTGTATGCCGGGACCCTTGGCTGGGCGCACTCACTGGAGACCCTTATCGAGGCGGCCCGCCAGTTGACGGATCATCCCGACCTTCAGTTTGTGTTCGTGGGTGACGGCGGCAAGCGTGGCGGCCTTGAAGGTATGGTCCGTGATTACGGCCTGAAGAACGTCCAGTTTATCGGTGCGCAACCGCTGGAAAGCATCCCCTATTTCCTCAAGGCCAGCGACGTACTGATCGAGATCCTCAAGGAAGCCCCCGTAACCAAGGGCACATTTCCCTGCAAGCTGTTCGAGTACATGGCCTCAGGGCGCCCCATCCTGTTCGGAGCCACCGATTGTGAAGCCGTCCGGGAGCTGCGGGCGGCCGGTAAGGCCCTGTCCTTCAGAACTGACGACGTCGAGGGGCTGTGTGACCTTATCCTCAAGCTCAAGTCAGGGCACATTGACGGCAACGGACTCGGGCAAAGATATCAGGAGCACGCCCTTCGTTTCCACTACCGCGAGCGCTGGGCCAAGCAGTATCTGAAACACCTCGAGCAAGACTGACCGCGACGCTTCATTTTGCTTTCTCTACGAATTCCGCATATATTTAGCCGGACCTTGCCAACCGGATCGGAGTTTTACGTATGTGTTCACGCGTCAAGCAAGCCATCAGCGAACTGAATGTGACGATTGCAGATCTGCCCGACCTTCTGCTCGGTGCCGACACCGTCGTTCCCACCATGCACGGGCCGAAACGATACATAAACTTCGACAACGCTGCGTCGACTCCGACCTTTCGGCCCATTGCCGAGGCCGTGGTGTCGTTCCTGAAATGGTATTCGAACGTGCATCGCGGCACCGGGTTCAAGTCGCAGTTGTCGAGCTGGGCTTATGACGCCTATCGCAGCATCGTGGCGGACTTCGTCGGCGCCGACCTCGAAACGCAGGTTGTCCTTTTCACCAAGAACTCCACCGAAGCCATCAACAAACTGGCGCAACGGCTGAACCTGAGCAGGGACGACGTCGTTCTGACAACGCTGATGGAGCACCATTCCAACGAACTGCCCTGGCGGCGGGTGGCACGAGTGGAGCACGTCGGTTTGAATGAAGACGGCACGATTGACAAGGACCACTTCCTGTCGCTGCAGAAGCGGTTTGGATCGGCGGTGAAAGTGGTGGCCATCACCGGCGCGTCAAACGTCTCCGGGTACATCAACGACGTGGACTTCTTTGCCCGGGAGGCCCACCGCGCCGGGGCGAAGATCATCGTCGACGGAGCCCAGTTGATGCCGCACCGGCCGGTTGACGTAAAACCGGACGACCCCGAACACCGCATCGATTACCTCGTCTTCTCGGCCCACAAGATGTACGCCCCCTTCGGCGTGGGCGTGCTCGTAGGTGACAGGAAAACGTTTGAAGAAGGCGACCCGTTCGAGGTCGGGGGCGGCGTCGTGGACATTGTAACGCTCGAGAACGCCTACTGGGCTGATCTTCCGGAGAAAGAGGAAGCCGGCACCCCGGACATCATCGGTGTCGTCGCCCTCGGCAAGGTCATCCGGCTGTTTCAGGCGCTTGGCTGGGACGGGATCATAGGCCACGAGTCAGCGTTGATAGCCCACGCTCTCACCGAGCTGAAGAAGATCCCGCAGGTGACCATATACGGTGACACCGACCCGGCGAACGCCTCGCGGAGGCTCGGCGTCTTTTCGTTCAACCTCGAGAATATCAGCCATGCCCTTGCGGCGGCGATCCTCAGCTACGAGGGCGGCATCGGGGTCAGGGCTGGCTGTTTCTGCGCTCACATGTACGTAAAGGAGCTGCTGCACGTTACGCCGGAGCAGTCAGAGGTGTACGAGGCGGAAATCCTGGCCCGCGACCGGTCGCATCTGCCGGGAGCCGTACGCGCCTCGTTCGGAATCTACAACACCAGGGATGAGGTTGACCGCCTCGTGTCAATGGTCAAAAAGATGGCCGCGGGGGACTATTCCGGCGACTACGTGCTTGACAGGGAAAAGGGTGAGTACGCGCCGAAAAACTTCAAGTATCACTACGACGAATACTACCGTCTCTGACCCCGGAGTGCGGCCCTGCCCCGGCGCCGGGTCGTGCGGCCCGCCGCCGGTCTGCCGTTCACGTGCAGAAATCAGTGTTGCAAGTCGGGAAAACCCGCTATATTGAGTGTGGTGTGCGACTCTTCTCGGTCTCTCAATGATGTCATTGTAGATAGTGATTCGACGAACCAGTTGTGTCCGCAAAAGATTTGCGAGTATGACTATATGATTCAAGGAGATTTCTCATGAAGACGTTCGTCATGATGACGAAAGTGGCTTCGCAGGACGCTGCGCTTGTCGAGGTTGCCTCGCGCCTGCAGCACCGGGAACGGCTGGGAACCACCTGGGTGGACAAGGTCAAGGAGAAGTGCCCGCAGGTGAAGTTCCTTGCTCACTACCTTCTGCTGGGACCGTGGGACTACATGGACATCTATGAGGCACCCGATGAGGAGGTGGCGGCCATGGTCTCCATCATCAGCCGGGCGCACGGCGCCCACCAGGTGGAAAGCTGGGTAGCTATTCCCAATAAGCAACTGGACAAACTCGGCGAGGCGTGCGACGAATAGCGCCGGCATGGTTTGACACGCCATCGGTGTGCCCTCCCGGCCCGCGGCCGGGACGGGGATGCGACGGCCAGGTAAAAAGCCGGAGACCCGAAAGTCTCCGGCTTCTTATTATCACCCGGTTCCCGATTAAGTCGGCGCGCTGCCGAAAACCGCCACCCTATCCCATGAACGGGTACCGGTAATCTTTGGGCGGAACGAAGTTCTCTTTGATTGTGCGCGGTGAGGTCCATCGAAGCATGTTCTGGATCCCGCCGGCCTTGTCGTTCGTGCCGGAGGCGCGGCCGCCCCCGAACGGCTGTTGTCCGACGACCGCCCCCGTGGGCTTGTCGTTGATGTAGAAATTGCCCGCCGCGTTCCGGAGTGTTCGTTCCCCCAGCGCAATCGCCTTTCGGTCGGTGCCGAAAATCGCCCCGGTCAGGGCGTACGGAGAGGTCTGGTCGCACAGGTGCAGGGTGTTGGCGTACGCCGCGTCATCGTAAACGTAAATCGTCACGACCGGCCCGAAGATCTCTTCCTTCATGAGCTTGAAGCTCGGGTCTTTCGTCACGATTACGGTCGGCGAGATGAAATATCCTTTCGAACCGTCATAATCGCCCCCGCACAGGAACTCCGCGTCTTTGGATTCTCTGGCGTAATCGATGTATGCCGTTATCGACTTGAACGCGTTTTCGTCAATGCAGGCGTTCACGAAATTCCCGAAATCCTCCGGGTCGCCCATTTTCAGCTCGCCCACCTGCTTGACCAGCAGCCGGCTGACCTCGGGCCAGATCGATTTCGGTATGTAACAACGCGAGGCGGCCGAGCACTTCTGTCCCTGGTATTCGAACGCACCCCGGGTGACGGCCGTCGCCACCGCCTCGACGTCGGCCGAGGCATGCGCAAATATGAAGTCCTTCCCGCCGGTCTCGCCGACGATGCGCGGGTAACAGCGGTAGCCGGCGATGTTCGTGCCGACGGTCTTCCACATGTGCTGGAAAGTGGCCGTCGAGCCGGTGAAGTGAATCCCCGCCAGGTGCTCGTTTTTCAGAACGAGGTCGCCGATATCGGCGCCACGGGCGAAGACTATGTTGATCACGCCGTCGGGAAGGCCCGCCTCCCGGAGGATTTGCATCAGGAAGTGCGAAGTGTACGCGGCCGTGGAGGCCGGTTTCCAGACCGACACGTTGCCGATCATGGCCGGGGCCGTGGGCAGGTTGCCGTTGATGGAAACGAAGTTGAACGGTGTCACGGCAAAGACGAACCCTTCCAGCGGACGATGATCCAGGCGGTTCCATATCCCCGCCGCGCTGCCCGGCTGAATCCGGTATATCTGTTCCATGTAGTGCACGTTGAAGCGCCAGAAGTCGACCAGCTCGCAGACGGCGTCAATCTCGGCCTGAAAGACATTCTTGGAATGGGCCAGCATGGTGGCGGCGTTCAATAGATAGCGATACGGTCCGGCCAGCAGGTCGGCCGCCTTCAGGAAAATGGATGCCCGGTGTTCCCACGGCATCAGGGCCCAGGTTTTCTGCGCCTCCAGGGCCGTGTCAATAGCCGTCTGAATCTCGGCTTCGCCCGCCTGGTAGTAATGACCGAGCACGAGATCAAGATTATGTGGCGCTCGTATCTCCACCTTTCGGTCGGTGCGAACCTCTTTCCCGTTAATGATCAGCGGAATGTCCAGCGGGTCGGCTTTGAGCCGTTCGATGGCCTGCTCGATTCCGGTACGGTCAACCGAGCCGGGTGCGTAGTTTCTTACCGGCTCGTTCCCGGGAACCGGCGTAGCATAAATGCCCATAATCACCTCCGCGCAAGGCCGGTGTGCCGATGGAAGCCCGTTCGAGGGAGCACGGCACGCGGCCGGATAAGAATCGAATCATCTTCCGCCCGGCCGAAGAGGTCCGACCGGAACGAACAAGTTCACTATGATAAATAGAAAGAATACCCGGGGCAAGAGGCGCGTGGCGCGAAAAACATCCCTGACGTATCGACTATCAGGCAGACGCGGTGCCTCCTGTCGAGCATGCATTCACGGTCCGGGATTCCTGCGGGGATTGCCAATCTCGAAGTACTTGCGACCTTTGCCGCGGCCCGACAAAAATGACCCCTACGGGACTCGAACCCGTGTTGCCGCCGTGAAAGGGCGAAGTCCTAGACCACTAGACGAAGGGGTCATTACTGGTGTTTCCGTGCGCAGGGTAGTATACGCTTTTTCCGCGACCTGTCAAGCACGTACCGTTCCTGCTTCGTTCGTGCCCAAAGCCGTGCTTTCCCCCTCACGCGCGAACGGCTCCCTGCCGGGAGCGGGTTTCGGGACGTGTCGCCGTGCTTTCGGCCACTTTAAGTCCTACCTGCAATATCCTTGCAGGCAGCCGGTTAGCAAATTCAGGGATTTGCGCTTGACATACACCTGGGAATTCGGCTAAAATACGGCGCAGTCTCGAAAACAATTCCTATAACGTATTTTGTTCCGACCGGGCTATACCTGCAGATGGTAACCTGTCTTTCCAGGGTGACGCAAGGATGCGCCCCGGTCGGAGAAGAGCCATCAGACCGACCTGCCGCGCCGACCGGAATCCTCATCACGATCAGACCCCTGCCGGGGTGCCGACGTCATCACAATGGCTGCCCGGGCAAGCGGTTCTTCCGCTGACCTGTTTTCGTCGAACAACACGGCTTCCGTGAAGTACAGGCGCCTGCCGGCGCTGACGACTCGCGCGTCGGCCGTGATGCATCCCCCTTTGGCGGGCCGCAGCAGCGACAGGTTCATGTTTACCGAGAGCACGGTCTCGCCCTCCGCCATCAGCGAATAGGCCGCCAGGCCGCAGGCGATATCGGCCAGTGTTGCCATGATGCCGGCGTGAACGTAGCCGTGCTGCTGGCCGTATTCCGCCCTCACGTCCATGTGGACAGTCACCTGCCCCGGCCCGACCTGGTCGAGCACAACTCCCAAATGGCCGGCCAGGGGTGTCACCTTGTGAAGCTCCTGGACCGCCTTTCTGTACTCCGTTCGTTTCGGCGAGAGTGCTGCCACGGGTCCGCCTCCCTGCAATTGTTGAGGTTGATTTGCTTTTAACCTGTCACCATAATACTACAATGTTGTCCGGCACGAAAAAGCTCGTTTTGATCGCCATGTTTGCGGTCTTCTTTATCATCCTGGTTAACCTCGCGTGGTGGTTCTACTATCAGAAGACGGCGCAACTGCTGGACGACCAGCTCAGCCGCAGGCTGAGTGCCGTGGCGGCCTCTGCTTCCGTGATGATTGGGCCGCTGAAGATCGATGGTCTTCTAACCGGTGACATCGAGGCCTACGCCCACGTGACGTCGTTACTGGCCGATTTGCAGGTCGCCGATTCTCTGGCTGAATTGTTCATCCTGGACGAGGACTACCGCTATCTTGCCACGACGGCCATTGAACCTGACACGACCTATTTCCTTGCGGCGCTGAACGGACGGTACATCGATTCCCTCTTCTTCGGCCGTTCTTCCAGACCCGTAGTCACGCCTACCTACCGGACCGGGCGGCTTTTTCTGAAATCCGCTTTTGCGCCCCTTTACGGCCCGGAGGGGTATGTCATGGCCGTTCTGGGAGTCGAGGCTAACGTTGACTATTTCGACGTTCTGGCCGAACTTCGGCGAAACCTGTGGTACGCCTCTCTTTTCTCCGTCCTCGGGGGGTTGATTCTCGGAGCCGTTTTTCTCCTCTTGCAGCGCCGAGTCGGCCGGGCGGAGCAGCAGCTTTTTCTGGGGCAGACGCATGCCTATCTCGGCAGGATGGTCGCGGTCGTGGCCCACGAACTTAAGAATCCCCTGATGATTATCCGTGGTTCGGCCGAACGCCTCGTCAAGACTGGCGACGCTCCCGAGGCCCGCTACGTAGTCGAGGAGGTTGACCGTCTTAACCGGATCGTATCCGGCTACCTGGAGTTTGCCAGAGCCGACCGTTCACTCCTTTCTGCCGACCCCCCGGAAGACTTCGACCCGATACGGCTCCTCGCGGACACGAAGAAGCATTTCATGGAGCGGTACCGGGCCGAACAGGTAAGCTGGCTCAGCCCCGAGCCGGGCGGATCGACATCTATGGTTGGGCACCCGCGGGCTTTGCGGCAGGTTCTGCTTAACCTGCTTTTCAACGGAGCCGAAGCCTGCCAGCAGGCAGGCAAGCCCATCGCGGTGGGCATCGAAATGAAAGACCGGGCGGCGCTGGTGGAACTGGCTGTGATCGATCACGGAGCCGGGATGTCCCGCAAAGAGGCCAGAAAAGCCTTTACGCCGTTTTTCACCACCAAGCAGAAAGGCTCGGGCCTCGGCCTGTACCTGAGCCGGAAAATAATCGCCGAGATGGGTGGCGATATCGAGATTCGCTCCGTCGTCGGCGAAGAAACGCGAATCGTAATCCGTCTGCCGAGAAAGCCGAAAACCTGACTATGGCCAGAATACTTGTTGTCGATGACGAACCCAAGATGACTTCGCTGGTGTGCGGGGCGTTGGAGGACGAAGGCCACGACGTAACGACCACGATCTCCCCTGACGAGGCGTTGCGCCTGATTGACGAGCACGCCTTTGATATTGTCATTACCGATCTGGCCATGCCGGAGATCTCAGGCATGGAGATTCTTGACAAGGCGCTCGAAAAAGAGGGTGTCGACGTTATCATGATGACCGCTTACGGGACGGTCGATACGGCCGTTTCGGCCATGAAAAAGGGCGCCGCCGACTACCTGCTCAAGCCCTTCTCCCTGGAGGAGCTGACCATTTTAGTCTCCAAGCTGGTCGAGAAACAGAAACTCAGTTCGCTGGCCGGGCACTATGCGCAGCAACTGAAGCAGCAATGCGCCTCCGAGTTCGTCGGATCATCGCCGGCCGCCGAGCGGGTCCGGCGAATGGTGCGACAGGTGGCGCCGACCGATACCACCGTACTGCTGGCCGGTGAGTCGGGAACGGGCAAGGAACTGGCCGCAAGAATGATCCATGACCTGTCGCCTCGGCGCGACAAGGCCTTCATCGCGGTCAACTGCGCCGCTATCCCGGAGACCCTGCTGGAGTCCGAGCTTTTCGGGCATGAAAAAGGAGCCTTTACCGGCGCCGTCGGCCGCAAGCGGGGGCGCTTTGAGCTGGCCGAAGGAGGCACCCTGTTTCTTGATGAGATCGGTGAAATGTCCCCTGCCATGCAGGCAAAGATGCTCCGGGTTCTCGAGGAGAAGAAAATCGTTCGGGTCGGCGGCGTGGACAGCTTTCACGTCGATGCCCGGCTGGTGACAGCCACCAACCGGGATCTCAGGCAGGAAATCACGACCGGGCGTTTCCGGGAGGACCTGTATTTCCGGCTCAACGTCTTCCCGATCGCACTGCCCACCCTTAGCGAACGTGGCGGCGACGTTCTCGAACTGGCCAAATTCTTCCTCCGACAGCAGAATTTTCCTTACCCGGAGCTTGACCCGGTCGTAAAGGAGACTCTGCTCGGCTATGACTGGCCGGGCAACGTCCGTGAATTGCGCAACGTTCTGGAGCGGGCGGCCATCCTGTCCGGCGGCGAGCCGCTGGCCGCTGAGGATCTCGCTATTGCGCCGCAGGACACCCCGATCGTGCAGACTGAATCCGGGAGCACGCGGGAGCACGTGGGCCTGGAGAAGGCGGAGAAGGTGATGATCCTGAAGGCACTTGAGCAGGCTGGTGGCAACAAGACCGAGGCGGCGCGTCTGCTCAGGATATCGCGGCGCCGGCTCTACAGCCGGATGAAGGTGCACGGTATCAGTCCGTAAATGACTGTGATTATGTGCCCGTTGGGACAGACATTTGTACTATATGGTACACGAGGAGGGTCAACGATCTCGTGCCGTCATCGCAAGTGGCCACTCAGTAGTGAGTTACTGGCAAACCCTGACCCGGCACGGGAGTTGATTCTTTAGCGGTCGGATGGAGGTGCAAACTATGAAGATAAGATACATCACTGCAACCACGACCCTCGTGCTCCTGTGTCTGCTTTCCGGTCCCCTGCGCGCTCAGGGCGGGCACGGCGATCCGGGCATCGTGGACAAAGTCGAACAGCAACTGAGAGAAACCGACGACGTTCTCCAGCGAGCCAGGAACGCGGTACGGTCGTCAAACAACCCGATTGCCGAGCAGACGCTCGTTCAGGCTATCAGACTTCAGGAAAGCGCGTGGGAGAGCTTCGCGGCCGGCTCTTACCAGACGGCCATGTTCCTGACCCGCCAGGCTCGGGAGAGGGCCATGAGCGCGCTGACCGTGGGTCGCCAGGCTCAGCAGTATGAGGGCGTGCTCCAGCGCCGTCTGGAACGTGCCGCCGATATGCTCGATCGAGTCAGGGATCACCTGTCCGAATTGAAGGACGAGCCGCTGAATGCCATCTACGAGAATGCTCTCACCAACCTTGACCGGGCCTGGGAGTTCTACCGGACGGGACAGCATCGTCCTGCGGTCAAGCTTGCCGATCAGGTGGAAAAAGCCGCCGAGAAGCTTCTCAGCCGCCGCAACGCCGAACTGCGCAACCGCCAGCAGTTCCGACAACGCCTGGAGAACATGGAACGCCTGCTGGAGCAGGCTGAGATTACGACAGAAAATTGTGAATCCGAGGTTGCCCCTCGCCTTATGGAAAGGGCTGAAAACACCGTAAGAGTGGCTGAGGAGCTGGGCCGACAGGACCGCTATCTGGCTGCCCTGCAGTCGCTTCGCCAGGCCCGTCAGATGGTTCTTCAGGCGTCGCGCGAGTGCGAAGGACCGGATCAGCTTATACGACGGTACGAACGGCTGAAGAAACACGCGGATGAACTGAGCGAGCTGCTTTCCTCGGGTCCTGGAGCAACCGATGACCCTGCTCTGAAGCTGGTCGAGCAGGCCCGTGAGCAGTTGAAAATAGCCCGGGAGCAGCTCGACCAGGACCGGCTTGAGGCGGCCTCGGCTCCGCTGCAGGCAGCCCAGCTTGCTCTCAGGCAGGCGCAAAAGCATCTGGAGAGTCGCTGACAGGCGGCTCGGGCCGAGGTATGCCGGTTAAGTTTCGCTGCTGGACCAGCTACGCGGGTTTTCTCCTGCTGACTGTCTCTTGGGGATTTGCCCTCGGCGGCAACCTGGATCTGGCTGCCGGTTTTGGATACGAATTCATATCGCAGAACTTCTTCCTGGATTCGCTTGACCAGGCGGGCCGTGACCTGCTGGAGACAACCACCGCCATTGAAACAACCTACCTCGATGATGCCAAAGCTCATGTCTCCCTCGGATACCGGCCGTTTGAGGATCGGCGGCTGGAGTTGCGATCCCGGTTTGAGATGACTCCCCGGTTTGTCAGGGGAAAGCTCTATACCGATCTTCGCTCGAAGCTCGGTCGCTGGCGCCTCGACCTTGATTCTGAACTGGACTGGCGGTCGTGTCACAAAGACTCCGCACGTTCGGGCGATGACTACTTGTACGGCAAGGCACGGGCGCGCCTGACTCTGCCGCTTGACAACTCGTGGTCGGCCTGGTGGGAAGTAAGGGGCGACTTCGTCACCTTCGACTCCGTCTCTGCGCTCAGCTACGACTATTACCGTCTCGGCGGCAGAAGCGGTGTCGGCATACTCTTTGGTGACCTCTCCATGCTGGACATTGATTTGTTCGTGCAGGCCAGGAGCGTGCCGGACACTTCCGAGCTTGGTTATGTCGACCTTGGCCTTGAGAGTTCTTTCCTTGGGCTGTACGGCCGTGGTCAGATCGATCTGCTCGGACGTCTAGAGCGAAAGGATTACCGCCAGCCCGGCGGTGAGGATGACTACTGGCGGGCGGAAGTTCAGGGGCGGCACAAGCTGCGGCTAGGCGAGACGTATTTTTTCAACCAGCGGCTCGCCTTTGAAGCCAGTTTCTTTAGCGCCGACGACCTGATAAACTACGACTATACGCGGACCCGGCTGACTCTTCTGGCCGGCCGTGACCGCGGGGGGCTGTCCATGGGCGCGGGCGGCGATCTCGAATACCAGGCCGAAGTCGAGAGTGAGCTGTTCCCCGACGACAGTTATCTGCAGGCAGGTTTAGCGGTGGAGGTTACCTATTTCGACTCAGACCGCTTTTTCGGCTCGCTGGAGTCGATTCTAGGCCGCCGGAACCTGGAGCACGAAAGCTACCTGCAGACGGACTTCGATTTTGAGCGGCTGAATCTGCTCTCGGACTGGCGGCTGAGCGGGGGCTTGCGCCTGAGCCTGTTGCTTTCCGCAGAGTGGGAATGGCACGGAGATGCGACCGAGAACAGCCGGATTCTGCTTGTGTCTTCGGGTCTTACGATCGGTTTTTAGGCCGGTCTGCCTATGCTCCCCGGCGTTTGTCAGTGTCGCCGCCAGCCGGTGTGTTCCCTGTATCCATCTTTGATTTCTCGATCCGATCCGCCATCCAGCCGTCGCCTGCTGAGCACATGGTGCAATTGATGCTCCCGGGAGCATGCTGTCTATTGGGAGCAGGACGCCCTGGTTGTGCCGGGCTTGGAATAAGGTGTCACCGGCCACCGCCCGCAGTGATTAGAGACGGGTTGGCGGGGCTGACAGGAGAGCAGATCAGTGGCAGGACAACCGCGTATCGGGGAGCCCGGCCGGCAGGATTATTTCTACGGAGTGTAGTATATGGACATTCAGGGGTTTTTGGCAAAAAAACTCTTGACAAAATACGGTCTTGGGGTTATACTCGAGTTGTCTAGGGAAAATAGTTGTGTTAAACGCGCTTCTGTTTTGCGTACATCGCACCTTTGGTAACTTTAAGACAAAGTTAAAGTTACTCTGATTCAAGCTCTTCTTTCAGGATCGTTCAAAAGATTTGAAGGTCTTACCCGGGTTTTTCTATCTGGGTGGATCCACGATCTTTCATAGAGATCTCCTATCCAATTTTGAATTCGACTTCTCATGCATGTCATTCTGGAGCAGCTGTTCCGGTTTGACAGAGATTTCGGATCTGAATTGGCCAGTGCCGATGCTCCCTTTTGTGAGGGAGAATTGGTACGGGAAGGTAAGAGTTCGGGAAAGCGATTTCCTGGCAATTACCTAAAACTTTGGTGACCTTTACTGGATTAAAGGAGCATTGAATGATGCAAAAAAGAACCCTATATTCTTTGCTACTCATCTCCTTTATAGTGGCATTTGCGGCGTCTGTGTCGTTTGCCAACACGGTCACTATTGAGTCGAAATCAAATATCTTACGTTGTGACAATCAGGCGTCCAACGTGGATATTGAAGTCACGTCGCCGGACGGCGTCGACGCAATCGAATTTGTATTCGAGATTGTCGAAGGCCCGGAAGGCGGTTTCTTAACGGTGACCGATGTTGTATGGGATGTTGATCTGCTCAACCTGATGGATCGTATCGTCGATCTGAGTCAGGTCGACGGAGTATCCCCGGATTATATCCGCTTTGCCGCTATGAAGCTGCAGCCGACTGACGCGCCGCTTCCGGCGGGTTCGTATACTGTAGCCCAGATTAAATTCACCACCAACGACAATTGCGGTGACGATGTCGCCATCGACAACACGGTGTTCCCCTACGTGATAGGCGGAATCACCACCCAGTTTGTCGATGCGGCCACTAATTTACAAGTCGCAGTGTCGGTCACGCCAGCTACCATCGAAATCGTCAATCAGCTTCCTGAGATTGCCGATATCGATGATGTCACGTTGGAGTGGGGTGATTTCTACTCCGGCCTGGCGACGGCCACCGATCCGGACGGGGACAACAGCTGTGAAGAGCTGAAGTACTACAAGGTGTCCGGACCGGATGACTTGGTCGTCGGCGAGACCAGTGGTGTCATCACGTGGCTCACGACCGGCGCTGACGTGTGTGAGCACGTCGTGCAGGTCAAGGTGGTGGATGCGTGTGGAGCGGAGGATGTTACGTCCTTCACAATCTGCGTCCACAACTTCGCACCTATCATCACCTGCCCGGATGATCAGATGATCTTCTTCGGCGAGGCTCTCCAGACGCAGGTGACGGCTACAGATGACGAGGACCCGCATGGTCCCGGCCCGTATCCTCTGATCTACAAGCTGGTTTCGTTCGATGGCCCGGGGATGGTTATGGTCGACCCCGGCAACGGCGAGATCGTTTGGCAGACTGAGACAACCGCTAACTACACCGGTGTCTTCAACATCTGTGTTGAGGTAACGGACAGCGCTAACGTCTGCGTGGATTGCAGCCCGAAGAACGCTGACACCTGCTGCTTCCAGGTTGAGGTGGTCTCAATGGCCATCGCTATTGAGAAGCAGCACGGCGACGGTATGGGCGTGCCTCAGGGTCAGGAGACCACGGTTGAAGTCACGATGCTTCCTATGAACTTCAACAACTATCCGATTGGTGGCTTCAATTTCCTGATTCAGTACGACGCGACCGCGCTGAGCTTCCTGTACGCGGAAGAGGGCGAATTCCTGCTCGACTGCGAATGGGAGTACTTCACCTACCGGTTTGGCCCGGACGGCAACTGCGGTGATGGGTGCCCGAGCGGCTTGTTACGCGTCGTGGCTATAGCAGAGACTAACAACGGTGCTATTCATCCGGAATGCTTCGTAAACGACGGGTCGGTTACTGACGCTGATCAGCTCGTTATCTTGCACTTCATGGTCTCGAACGACCGGCTTCTGGAGTGCCAGTTCGTGCCGATCAAGTTCTTCTGGATTGAGTGCGGTGACAATACGCTCTCGTCCGTATCCGGTGACACGCTGCTGATCTCGCGCGATGTCTATGACTACATCGGCAGCGGCGGCATTGACACCTGGTATCAGATCGACTCTCTCGATTACGAGCTCCCGGGTATCTGGGGCGCCAACTACACCTGCGACGTCAGCGATAAGGGCTACCCGATTCGCTGGGCTGACTTCTGGAACGGCGGTGTTGACATTATTTGCAGTAAGGACATTGATGCACCTGGCGACGTGAACGCCAATGGCTGGGCATTTGAGATCGCGGACGCGGTCATGTTCAGCAACTACTTCGTCGATGGTCTCGGTGCCTTCCTGGGTCATGTCGATGCCTCTATTGCCGCCACCGACGTCAACAAGGACGGTATCACCCTGTCAATAGCTGACCTGGTGTACCTGATCCGTGTCGTTGTCGGCGATGCTCAACCGTATCCGAAGGAAGTCATTCCTGAGAACGTCCGCTACACCCATGATGCCGGTGTGGTGACCACCCAGGGTGACGTCGTTATCGGCGCTGCGTATCTTGTTGTTTCAGGTAACGTCTCGCCTGAGCTGTTGGCTGACAACATGGAGATGGCGTATCGTTTCGACGGCCAGAATACCCGCATCATCGTGACGCCGCGGGTTGATAATGTCGTTACTGAAGGCTTCACGGGCGAGTTCCTGGGCGGCATTGACGGTGACATTCTTACCATTGAAATGGCCACCGTTGCTGCTCTGCCGATCGTGGCGACCAACGTCCCGACGCATTACGGCCTGAGCCAGAACTACCCGAACCCGTTCAACCCGACTACCAAGATCGACCTCGCGACTCCGGAGGCTGGTTCTTACAGCGTGACCATCTATAACATTCAGGGTCAGGTTGTGGACGTCATCTCCGGTGTGGCCGACGCTCCTGGTGACTACATCGTTGAGTGGGATGCTTCGAACAATGCGTCCGGCGTGTACCTGTACAAGCTGGAAATCAACGCATTTACAAGCGTCAAGAAGATGGTACTGCTCAAGTAAATTGTTAGCTTGAGTTTTACCCTACAGATAAGAGCCCCGCTCCGGCGGGGCTCTTTTTTTGCCTTGCCATGCAGGTTTGTGGTTGCCTCAGAACGGTCCGTCGGCTAACTGCGGTCAGCAGCGCCGTACCGACCCGGTCGCAATCTCAGTTGGCCCCCGTTCCGGTGCCCACCCCGTGGCGACCGAGCAGATCAAGGAACTCACTGGCCCTGAACGGCTTGGACAGAACATCATCCACCGCGGCGCTGCCGGCGCTCCCTTTGATACTCTCCGGCGAAATCGAACTCCCCGTCAGCACCGCCAGCATGTCCGGGTAGCGCTGCTTGATGGAATTGATCAGCGTCACGCCGTCCATGTCCGACAGCCGGTAGTCCGTGATTACCGCGTCGATGGTGCCGTTCTCCAGTTCGCGCATGGCCGCCTTGGCGTGCGGGACGTGAAAGGGAAGGCACTGACTGTAGCTCAGGGCGTCGGCGAGCGTGTTCCGGAACTCCTCGTCTTCATCGACGATAAGAACCCTCGGCATCCGCGACGCGAAGCTGTCCACCTTGCGGGCCAGCGCGTTTTCAATCAGTTGCTCTATCTGGGAGATGCGAAAGGGTTTGGCCAGGAAACCGTCCGGCGACGCCTGGCCGATGATGTCGCGCGTCGCCACGCCCGTTATGAAAAGCACCGGCATCCTGGCGTAATGGCGCCGTACTTTCTTCAGAAGCTGCAGGCCGTCCACGTCCGGCATCCTGATGTCGGTGATCATCAGGCTGTAACTGGACTCCCTGAGCTTCGCCAGCGCCTCCACGCCGCCGGAAGCCCCCACCGCCTCATAGCCTATGGTGTCCAGCGTGTCTACCAGCAGTTCCAGCAGATCAGCGTCGTCATCAACCACCAGGATCTTCGGTTTGCGTTCTCTCGGGTTCATGACCTGATAAGTTTGAGTAGTTGTGCCGTTTTCTCGTTGAGCAGCGGCTGGGTATCGGCCTCGACGTTGAGTCTCAGGAGCGGCTCCGTGTTGGAGGGCCGGACGTTGAACCACCAGTGCTCGTACTGGACGGTCAGGCCGTCCAGCGTGTCTTGTTCTCCGTCATCGTAGGCTCTCCTGATGGCCTCGATCTTCTCCGGGATTGATTTGACCCGGCTGTTCTGCTCGCCCGAGCGGAAGTAGGGGTCGATATCCCTGACCATCTCGTGCAGCGGGCGATTCTCCCTTGATATCAGTTCCAGGCACACCAGCAGGGCGATCATTCCGGAATCGGCAAACCAGTTGTCGCGAAAGTAGAAATGCCCCGAGTGTTCGCCACCGAAGATGGCGTTGTGCCGTTTCATGAGCGGTTTGATCAGGGCGTGGCCTACCCGCGTACGGATGGCCCTGCCGCCCGACCTTGCCACCAGTTCCGGCACCGCCCGGGAGCAAATAAGATTGTACAGGATGGTCTCACCGGGGTGCCTGGCCAGCAGCGATTTGGCCACCAGCGCCGTCACCATGTCTCCCCCGAGTTGTTTGCCGAACCTGTCCAGCAGAAACATCCGGTCGGCATCGCCGTCGAACGCCACCCCGAAATCCGCCCCCTTCTGCGCAATCTCCTTCTGGAGATCGACCAGGTTTTCCAACTCGATGGGGGAGGCCGGGTGATTGGGGAAGGTGCCGTCCAGCTCGAAGTACAGGGGCATCACCTTCACCGGCAGTTCTTTCAGGACGGGCGGGAGGGTGTAGCCGGCCATACCGTTGCCGGCATCGATGACGATGCTGAACGGCTTGACCGTCGCCGGGTCGATGAAGGAAAGGCAGTGCCGGGCGTAATCGCTGGAAATGTCCCTGCGGACAATCATTCCTTTGGAGGGCGCCTGCTCCAGGTAGGCATCGTTCTGGATCATCTCGAGGATCTGCTTCAGACCCTCCTGGCCTGAAAGCGGCTCCGCGTTCTGGCGGCACATTTTAAAGCCGTTATACTGTCGGGGGTTGTGGCTGGCCGTGATCATTACGCCGCCATCGAAACCGTACTTGCCGACCGCGAAGTAGAGCCCGTCGGTTGAGATCAGCCCCAGGTCGATCACGTCCACGCCGTTGGCGTTGATTCCGCGGGCCAGAGCGTCGAACAACTCATCGGAACTGCTCCGCATGTCCCGCCCCACGGCGATTGCTTTCGGCTTGAGAAACCGGGCCAGGGCGGCTCCGATCATAAAGGACGTGTCACCGTGAAGCTGGTCAGGATAGGTTCCCCTGATGTCGTACGCTTTGAATATAGAAGGATCGATGGCCATCCGTGGTCCCCTTCCCATCACAGCCCGGCGACATTCTCGCCCGGACTGACTGGTCCACCTGATACACCCTATGGCAAGCCCGGTTCCAAATCAACAAGAACTTTGGGAGGCCGTTGTTCGAAAACGTTAAGATGTTTGGTGACAACAGGATGTGCGGTCAATCTGGTCAAAAGGCTGGGCTCAGCGGGATCCACGGACTCGCCACCATAGATGCTGACGGCATAAGGCGGAAAAGAAGACCCGCGATGTCGGGCTGGTTATTCGGTGGAGGTCCGCCGGCCGACGAACAGGTTGTAGACCCATCCGAATATCGCGCCGCATATCAGGCCGTCGACCAGCCCCCAGATCAGTCCGACCAGGCTGCCAAGGGGGGTGATGCTGTATCCGCGATAGATCCTGCCTATTATGGTGGTCTCTGCACTGGCGCCGTCGAAGAGTATCATCCACCAGGTGCAGCCGAATACGGCAAGCCCCCAGAGCAGGCTCGATGTGAGAGCCAGTGCCTTGACGTTGAGTTTCATCGTGACCTCCGGTGTTCTCCTGGTGTTGGCAGTTGCCGACCGTTTCAATCATCATATGCCGCCGCGCTTTTTCATAGCTTTATCAGAAGCGCGGTCGGCCTGCTTGGACCGCCGGTGCCGGTGCAGTGGCCTATCGGCGCGAAGAGAAGCGCATGACGATGGGTCCGACCAGGGTTTCGAAGTCGCGGTATTTCAGCTTGATCAGTTCCGTGTGCGATCCGGCATTGAAAGCGATCTCGTCCTCTTCAGCCAGGCTTTCGGCCACGTAAACCTCCATACCGTAGAGATTTCCAAACGGTGGCATGGCGCCCAGTTCGCACTCCGGGAACATGTCCTTGAACTCCTGTTCGCTGGCCAGCTCCACCTTCTGAGCCATTGCCGCCTCTTTCAGCAGGTCGAAATCCACCTTGTAGGAGGCGGGCAGTACGGCCATGGCCATCTTGCCGTCCAGCTTGATCATCACCGTCTTGGCCAGATCCTTACCGGGGACGTGGGCCGTTGCGGCGATCGTCTGAGCCGTGTAAGCCGGCGAGTGGCTCATCGTCACGTAGCTGATGTTGTTCTTTTCCAGAAACTGCTTGAGCTTCTTCACGGGCATCGCGATATCCTCCTTGGGTTGTAGTTTTCTTCCTGTTACGAACGTGCGTCCTCTTTACCTGACGTGCGCTCTCGGGCGGCGCCCGAGAAGTCCGGCCAACGATGGAAGAGACGGTGTCCCACGCAACGTGAGACGTTCGTTCACAATAGTAATGAATGACTGCGGGCCAGGAAGATATTACGATCGGCAAAGACCACGAGCCGTGTTACTGGATGCGGTCGGCTCGCCGGCCCGTTAGTGTATAGAATAGACGTATTCGTGCTCGTCGATCAAGCGATTTTTTGCCTGAGGCCACTGATACCGGCCTGCCGCCCGATGTGGCACCGGGGCACTCACGGTGCGAGGCGCAGAATGATGCCCCGCTCGCCCACGCAGTAGACATGGCCGCCCGCCGTGCCCCGGATTCCGGTAAGCCGAAAATCCGTGCCGGTCGCCATCGGAGTCCAGTCGCGGCCGTCGTAACGTACGATGACACCGTCGGTTCCGGCCGCAAAGACGTCGTCGGCCGAGCGGCCGCTGACGGTCAGAAGATCCTCGGTCGTAACGGCCGGCATCCGGCTCCAGCTCTCGCCGTCATAGTGCAGGATGGTACCGGCCCAGCTGACTGCCCAGACGTCACTCGATGACGATCCCCATATGTCGGTTATCGTCTCAGGTGTGGAAGGGGGGAGTTCCAGCAGACTGATTTCAGACCATGTGCCGCTCTGGTAGTGAAGTCGTGTACGCTCGCCCGTGGCATAGATGTCGTCCCCGGAGCTTCCCCAGATGCTGGACACGATCGGGCCGATGGGTCCGGATGCCTTGCTGTAAGCAACGCTCCACTGGGTGCCGTCATAATGGACGATTATTCCGCTGGAGAAGTTCTCCCTGCCCACGGCCCAGAGGTTGGAATCGGAAGTCCCCCATATGTCTCTTAGCGACAACGTACCCGATACCGTAACCTCGTTCCATCCGGTGCCGTCGTAGTGCAGGACCTTGCCGTGTAAGCCGTCGCTGCCGACCGCGTATACGTCATCGGGTGAAAGACCGAACACGCCGTAAAGCGTGGCCGCCGTGCCGCTGTTCATGACCGACCACTGGTCTCCATCATAGTTAACGATGGTGCCGAGATTCCCGACCGCAAAGACGTCATCGTCGGTGCTTGCCCAGACGGCCCGAAGGTCCTCCGATACCACTGAGTAGTATTCGTTCCTCGTCCAGGAACTTCCGTCGTAGCGCAGTATGGTCGCCTGCGAGCCGACGGCACTGACGTTACTCTCGTCGCGGGCCCACACGCCGAACAGCGCCGTTCCTTCGTAAGCGGTCATTTGACTCCAGGACTCGCCGTCGTGCCTCAGGACCTGGCCGGCGGTTGTGACGGCAAAGACGGCCGTATCCGCAAGGCACCACATGTCGGTGATTCGGCCGCTCGTGGGCGGGCGCTCGAGAATCCACTGGCTGCCGTCGTAGTGACGAACGGAGCCGACTGAGCCGAACGCGAACATATTGCTGTCGGACGTTCCCCAGATGCCGCCGAAATAGTCGGCGGTGTCGAAAACCTGCATCCACTGGGCACCGTCGTACTCGTATATGCTTCCTTCTCTCGAGGAAAGGAATGCGCTGCCCGACGGGGCGACCCACACGCCGGTGAAATCCTCGATGATACTGGTTGATATCAGATCCCATACGATTCCGTCGAAATGAACGACGCGCCCCCCGTCGCCCACGGCGAAGACATGGGAGGACGAAGTGCCGTGGACAGACTGCAGGTCATAGGACGTCACGCTGGAGTCTATGTGCCACGAGGAACCGTTATCCTGGAGCAGTCCGCGGGCAACCAGCCCTCGTCCGCCCACCGCGAACGCCCGATCATCCGGGCTCTTGTAGATGGCCGAAAAGTGGTTATCTGCCTCGCGCAACACCCGCGTCAGGACGGAACCGTCGTAGTGGAAAATCCCTCCGCCGAGGCTGGTGATATACATGTCGTCCGGTGACCTTCCCCAAACGTCGCTGAAGAACTGAAGTGTCGGCGGGCCGCTGACACGCTGCCACGTCGCCTCGGGCGGTATCGGTTCGGAAGGTTTCGTAACGTCATCCCCGCAGGCACCGAGGAACAACAACAGTGCCCAGAGCGGAATCAGTATCAGTGTGTGATAGCCGCGAACGAGGTGTTTGGCCGGCATGATTACCTCCGTTGGTGCGAGATTCGTTTGAGCCGCACACCGCACGTCCAGGCACCTGAACTGAGGCGCCCGGGCGGGGCTGGCGCCAGGCCCTGGTCGTACTATACACCTGACGAGCGGGCGAATCAATCCGCCCATCACTTTTGTGAGTCGATTCTCGCCCTGACCTCCTCCCACGACCCGGTGATAAGGAAACTCTCGTCCATGTTACGGACCATCGATACCAGCCTGGCCCAGGGGACTGCGAACGTGAGCACTCGCGACGGCACACAGGGTCGGGCCGAGACATCAAACATGCCAAGCACCGCCCGTGGTTCCTGCGAAAGCCCCTCCTGATATGGGGAATACACGATCGATGCACACCCGGCGCACATGGGTGCAATCACGCCGTGGGGGTGGGGGATGTCGAAATTCGCCAGCGTGAACAGGCCGGAAAGTACATCCGGGGTGGCAAAGAACACGGCGGCCACCGGGTCGTCCCGTTCTTCCAGCAGGTCCCATCTCTTGAACACTATGTACCGGCCCGGCGCGTCAAACGTCGACTGGTGCTTCAGCAGCTCGTTCACCAGTTCCGGTGATTTCTTGTACCGCTCGCCTTCCAGTTGACCCGGTATCCCGCATGACAGGAAGTACTCGAACTGCGGACGAAGCTCCTGGGTGAAGCCCAGGTATCTCTGGCCTCCTCCGCAGCCGATGCTGTCCAGTTCGAAGCAGACCGTCTTTCCGTTCCGAACCTTCGCGAGATCGCAGATGATGCACCGATGCCCGGTTGGTTTCGATGCAGCTTCACCGTGTCCTTTCTCATCGGTGTAGTAGAAGACGACCGGCAGTTCCGCGCCGGGGAAGTATCGTTCCCATTGCCGAATGAACTCTTGCTTGAACGTCATCGTGTCCACTTCACTCCTCCTCGGCCGGCCTGTCGGCCACGTCTGTCTCCAGGGTGCTTATCCATAGACCTTTCGTCGGCTGCCTGCAAATCTCGGGAATCAGGGATACCAGCGGCGGCGGTCGCAGCTTTGCCTCTTTGAGTCTGTCGACGGGTTGCCATGAGAATTCGAGATCGGCCTCGCGGGATGACGGCACCTCCGGATACGTGATATTCAGAAGGCGCGCGGTGAACAACTGGTTCAACTCATGGTGCATCCGGCCGCCCTCATGCCAGGTGTGCTCAATGACACCGACAAACGCGCCGATCTCGGCCCGGCCGTCGAACTCTTCCCGCAGTTCCCGCGCGATAGCGGCCCGGACGCTCTCGCCGTGTTCCACGTGGCCGCCCGGGAGATGCGTGTGCTCATCCGTAATCTCACGAGCCAGCAGGATATGGCCCCGGCTGATTATTGCTGCCCTGCCTATGATCTCGATCTCTGCCATAGCCCTTCCGTGACGTAATCCGGGATCGTTCGTTCCCTCAGCCCGGGCGGGGTGCCTTGTGAACAAGGATGAATTCTCGCGCCAGCCGGCCGATCTCACGCGCCACGTCCTCGGAGAGGTGCACCTTCTCCAGTGACTCGCGGTCCACGTCCGTACTCTTCTCGTAGGTCGCCTCCAGGATGGCGAAATCGGCCCCCCGCACCAACTCTTTCAGTCCGGGGCAATTGCCCGTATCACCGGTTATCGCGACCGTGTCTCCTTCACAGGTAATGCGGTACCCCAGGGCCGGTACCGGCTCGAGCGCGTCAGATCCCTCAATGCTTCCGCAGTGAACCACGGGGTAGGCAACGATAGACATCCCGACGATTTGCAGGCATGAGCCGGGCTGCAACTCCCGGTAATTGATGGAGAACGGAACCGTACCATGATAGCACCGCCTGAACAGGTCAACGGCGCGGGGCACCTCCACGCAACCGGCCGGGGCGTAAATCGGCACCGCGTCCGTCCTGCCGACCATCCGCAGGAACCCGAGCAGCGAGTGCAACCCGCCCATGTGATCGAAATGGCCGTGGGTGAAAAGAATGCCACGGAGGCTCTCAAGGTCCAGACCGCCGGACAGGATATCTCTGAGCGCTCCGTCGCCGGTATCAACGAGCAGGGCACCGGTGCGGTTGCTCAGCCAGATATGCTGGGCTACTCCGGCCGCCGAGAATAAGACCCTGACGTTCAGACTCGTGCCGCGCCATGTCCGGAAGTCAGTTTCTCGATTCTGCATCAACCTGTCTCGTTGGGGCCGTGTCTTCGGCCGTGCCTGTACGTTGCCGACGTGACCAAGGTACTATAAGTCCATCCGTCTTTCAAGTTCCCTGAATCGGCGGTCGTCTCGGTATTGAAAGTGCTCAAGCCGCGATGACAGGTCGGGGGTCGGTATCTCTCCGGATTCTCTTCTTGACAGCCGAATGCGGGTCCGGATATATTTCGTCAATTGGCGAAATGGCGAATTGAATTATGAACGATTTTCCTGCTGTTAACCTGTTCAGGGCCCTCGGTGACGAAAGCAGGCTTCGTGCCGTCCTCGTGTTGAGGCGGCACGAACTGTGTGTCTGCCAGATTGTGGAACTCCTGGGCCTGGCGCCGTCCACTGTCTCGAAACACCTGGCTATTCTCAGGGAGGCCGGGCTGATCGAGGCCCGGAAAATGGGCCGGTGGGTGCACTACCGCACAGCGCCGGCACCGGGTGGAGGCCTGCCGGGGGATCAGCTTTCAGCCATTCTGGATTCTCTGGCGACCACACGCCCGGCGCATCGGGACGACCGGAGACTGAAAGAGATACTCAAGCTTGACCCGGAGGTGCTGTGCGAGAAGCAAAGACGCGGCTGAAAGTGCTGTTCCTCTGTACCGGGAACTCCTGCCGCAGCCAGATGGCCGAAGGATGGGCAAGGCACCTCCTGCCGGACGTTCTCGAGGCACGGTCCGCAGGGACAGAGAAGCGCGGGCTTGATCCCGTGGCCGTCAAGGTGATGGCGGAACGGGGAGTCGATATCTCCGGTCATAAGTCCAAGATGTTGGCAGAAGTGGCAGGCGTGGATTTCGACTACGTGATTACCGTGTGCGCCGACGCCGACGCAAACTGCCCGGTTTTTCCCGGTCGGACGATCAAAATCCACCGGGGTTTCGACGACCCGCCGGCGCTGGCCGGGGACGCGAAGACGGACGAGGATGCTCTCAGGGAATATCGTCGCGTGCGGGACGAGATCCGCGACTTTGTGAAGACGCTGCCGGAATTGTCTGGCACGGTCAGGCGGGAATAACGCACCCGCTCATAGTTGTGCCGGCAGCCGCGCGCAAGCGAGGATACGGCCAATTGATATACTCGAGGAAGGACCTGCCATGTCAGCACCCGTTATGGTTACAAAGCGGCTGAGGCTGCTTGACAGATATCTGACGGTGTGGATTTTCCTGGCCATGGGCCTGGGCGTGCTGCTGGGGTATGCCGTCACCGGCATTGAGCAGTTCATCGACACGTTTCAGGTGGGCACGACCAATATCCCCATCGCCATCGGCCTGATTCTCATGATGTACCCGCCGCTGGCCAAGGTCAGGTACGAGGCTATCGGCACGGTCTTCCGAAACGTTCGCGTGCTGCTGTTATCTCTGGTTCAGAACTGGGTTGTCGGGCCGCTCGTAATGTTTGCTCTGGCCGTTGTTTTCCTGTACGACCTGCCGGATTACGCCGTCGGACTTATCATGGTAGGGCTGGCCAGATGTATTGCCATGGTTCTGGTGTGGAACGACCTGGCCGCGGGAGACAAGGAACTGGCCGCCGGGCTGGTGGCCTTTAACGCCATATTCCAGGTGCTTTTCTACGGCGTCTATGCCTGGATCTTCCTGACCTTTCTGCCCCCCCTGTTCGGATTGAGCGGGGTGGTCGTGGACGTGGGCGTCGGCCAGATTGCCACGACGGTGCTGATCTATCTCGGGATTCCGCTGGTCGCCGGCCTGGTCAGTCGGCTTGTGTTGATGCGGGCCAAAGGGCGCGACTGGTACGAGCAGACGTTTGTGCGCCGCATCAGCCCGATTACGCTCGTCGCCCTGCTGTTTACGATCGTCGTGATGTTCTCGTTAAAGGGTGAGCTTATCGTCAGGCTGCCGCTGGACGTGCTGCGTATCGCCGTTCCGCTGGTGCTCTATTTCGTGGCCATGTTCCTGATCACCTTCTTCACGGCCAAAACCAAGCGAATCAACGCCGGGTACTCGCAGAACGCCACCGTGTCGCTGACTGCCGCCAGCAACGACTTCGAGCTGGCCATCGCCGTCGCCGTGGCCGTTTTCGGCATCAGTTCCGCTGCCGCGTTTGCGACGGTCATCGGCCCGCTGGTCGAGGTACCGGTGCTGATCACGCTGGTGAACGTGTCGCTGTACTTCCGCCGGCGCTACTACGGCTCGACGGAAGCTCTCAGCGCGAGGCCCGAGAAGCCTCCCGCTGCCCCGTGATTGGGTCTTGCGGGAGGCGTGCGATACGCGATTCCGGGAGTCGCCGGCGGCCGGGCGCGTAATCCCGCCCCCGAAAGAGCATTGCTCTTTCTTGTGGATTGGAGTAACTTAGTGCAGGCGAAAGTGGCGGAAATGGTAGACGCGCTGGATTTAGGATCCAGTTCCGGCAGGAGTGGGGGTTCGAATCCCCCCTTTCGCATTTCCGCCAGACGGCCCGGGTGCAATGGAACGCCGGCGGCACGCAAGCGGTCCAATCTGACAGAGACACCCGCGTAACAGATGGGTAAACTGCCTGCCGCCGGTGGTAGCCGGTGCCGGCGTTCAGGGTGAGTAGCATGAAAGTAGATTTGAAAGAAACGACGGAACTCGAGCGGGAACTCAATATCGAAGTCGAGCCGGAGACCGTTCAGTCTGCGCTGGAGAAAAAGCTCCATGAAATCAGGCAGACCGTGACGCTCAAGGGTTTTCGCAAGGGGAAGGCACCGCTTGATCTCGTGAAGTCGCTGTATCATGACCAGGCCAAGGCCGACGTCGCCGACAACCTGATCAGAGACACGTACCCCCGGGCGGTGCAGGAGAAGACCCTCCGCGTGGCCGCCCGTCCGACCGTCACGGACCTGAGTTTCGACGACAGCGGCGGCTTTGCTTACACGGTCAGGGTCGAGGTCTTTCCCGAGGTGACGCGGGTGGAATGCGAGGGCTTGACGCTCGAGGCCATCGACACGGAGCCGACCGATGAAGAGGTCGAGGCGATGGTCGCAAATTACCGCAGGCAGTTCTCGGACCTTCGGCCGGTGGACCGGCCCGCCGAGGACGGCGACGTGGTCCTGGCCGACCTGCACAAGCTTTTCGATTCCAAGGAGGCGCTGGTCGGAGATTCCTTTGACAACTCCGAGGTCGATCTCGGCAGCCCGCTGACGGTCAAGGAGTTCAAGGAGGAACTGCCGGGCATGAGTGCTGGTGATTCGAAGGAGTTTACGGTGCATTACGACGAGGGTTACGCCGACTCCAGGTTCGCGGGTGCCCAGATCAGGTACAACTGCACGGTCCGGGCGGTCCAGGAGCGCGTCCTGCCGGAGTTCGACGATGCGTTCGCCAAACGCACCGGTGTTGCGGAAACCGCGCTGGAATTGAAGCTGAAGATGCGAGAGGATATCAGGAGACAGAAAGAGGAGAACCGGACGCGCCGGGACAAGCGCGTGGTGGTCCGACAGATCTGCGAGAAAAACGAAATCCCCGTCCCGGAAGGAACGGTCAACGCGTACCTGGATGCGGTCGTGGAGGATCTCAGGCAGCACCGGTCCGAGGTAACCGAGGAAGAGATACGTCAACAGTATCGACAGGCCGGGATCAATTCCGTCCGCTGGGATATTCTGTGGCATGCGCTCTCGGAGCATGAAAGCATTGAAGTTTCACCCGAGGATTCCGAAAACTGGATAAACGGGTTCGCCGCAGCCAATAAGATGACCCCGCAGCAGGCCCGCCAGGCCCTCCAGCAGTCCGGCAAGGCGGCCGGTCTCCGCGAGTCGTTGCTGGAAGACAAGGTCATGGCCTTTCTGGTCGGGAAGGCGACAAGGGAACCCGCGAGAAAATAGAATATGGAGGTTCGAACCCTTGCGGCCCTTGGGCGCAGGGTGAAGGTGCTTATGAAGGACAAGTTACACGACAGTTACCTGATTCCGATGGTGGTTGAGCAGACCGGTCGTGGTGAGCGCGCCTACGACATTTTCTCTCGCCTGCTCAAAGACAGGATAATCTTCATCGGGACACCGATCGATGATCAGGTTGCGAATGTGGTCATTGCCCAGATGCTGTTTCTGGAAGCGGAGGACCCGGAGAAGGACGTTTTCGTGTATATCAATTCTCCGGGCGGTTCGGTTACGGCCGGCATGGCCCTGTACGACACCATGCAGTTCATCAAGCCGGACATTGCCACCACCTGCGTGGGCCTGGCCGCGTCGATGGGCGCATTTCTGCTGGCCGCCGGGACCGAAGGCAAACGCGCGGCGCTGCCGAACGGCCGGATCATGATTCACCAGCCCATGGGCGGGACCCAGGGGCAGGTGTCCGATATCGTGATCATGACGGAAGAGTTCGCCAAGGCCAAGAAGCGGCTCAACGAGTTGCTGGTCATGCATACCGGCCAGCCCCTCGAAAGGATCGAAAAAGACACCGATCGGAATTACTTTATGTCCCCGGAAGAAGCCCGGGAATACGGCCTGATCGACAAGGTCTACGAGTTCAAGCGCGAGATAAAGAAATAAGACGCCCCGCCGGTCGGTCCGGCACGTGACGGCGCCGCCGCTGCGGGGAACCAACTAACATGCCGAACGACGAGTTTGAACCACGCCTGCCGCAACGCTGTTCGTTCTGCGGCAAAGAATACGGGCAGGTGAAACGGCTCTTTGCAGGGCGCGATGCGCACATTTGCAGCGAGTGCGTGACTCTCTGCTTTGACCTGCTGGAGAGCGTCCCGGACGAGCAGCCTGCCGAGCAGATAGCGGATCTTCCCCGGCCGGCCGATGTCAAGAACTCCCTGGATCAGTACGTCATCGGCCAGGAAACGGCCAAGGTTACGGTATCCGTGGCCGTGTACAACCACTACAAGCGCATAAACCACCTGCAGGCCCTCCGGGCAAAAGGTAAGCTTGAGCCGCAGGACGAAGACGTCGAACTTGAAAAATCCAACATCCTGCTGCTTGGTCCCACCGGTACCGGCAAGACCTTGATCGCGCGAACGCTGGCGAAGTGCCTGAAGGTGCCGTTTACGATCGCCGACGCCACGGTGCTGACCGAAGCCGGGTATGTCGGCGAAGACGTGGAGAATATCCTGGTGCGTTTGTTCCATGCGGCTAATTTCAACGCCGCCAGAACCGAACGCGGAATCATCTACATTGACGAACTGGACAAGATCGCCCGCAAGGACGGAAATCCGTCGATCACCCGTGACGTTTCCGGCGAGGGCGTGCAACAGGGGCTGCTGAAAATCCTCGAAGGGACGGTTGCCAATATCCCCCCCAAGGGAGGCAGGAAGCACCCGGAACAGTCGTTCGTGCAGATCGATACGACCAACATCCTGTTCATCTGCGGCGGCGCCTTTGACGGATTGGAAAAGATTGTGGCCCGCCGGCTGGGGAACAAGGTGGTCGGGTTCGAGGCCGACAAGAAATACGTCAGCGAATCCAGCGAGGATATTCTGGACCATCTCGTCCCCGCCGATCTGATCGAATACGGGCTGATTCCCGAGCTTGTCGGGCGCGTACCCGTCGCAGCCGCCCTTCGACCGCTGGACGAAGAGGCGATGCTGTCCATACTGACCGAACCCAAGAACGCCCTGGTCAAACAGTACGCTCGTCTGCTCGAGATGGAAGGAGTGGAGCTTCAGTTCGAACCCGAGGCGCTCAAGGCGGCTGTCCGACTGGCCCGGGAGCGCAAGACCGGTGCCCGGGCGCTCCGCTCCATTTTCGAACGCGCCATGCTCAACGTGATGTATGAAATCCCCTCAAATCCTGAAGTTGCCGAGGTCGTGGTCACCGGTGAGACGATCACCGAGGGCAGCCCGGCACGCCTTATCACCCACGCCCAGAAGAAGAAGGCCGGTTGAGGCGGCGGCGACGTTCAGCCCAGGTCGAGCCGGTAGACCGGTCGGCTCGGTGCCAGGCGCTGCACCTCTTTGAACCCCAGGCGGGTGAAGATCACCTCGGGCCCGGTAAAAGAGAATGCCGGCGGCAATCGTTTGCCGTTTCTCGTCAGAGTCACAGGATACGCTTCGACGATCTTTCCTCCGCGCCTGCGGATGGCTTTGACCGCTTCGCCTGCCAGGAGTTGGCCCAACCCGATGCGACGGTATTCTTTGACCAGGTAAAAGCAGTTGATCGCCCACAGGCCGGCGGCGCTTTCCGTCCGGTATGACCTGGTCGTCTCCAGGCCCGGGAAATGGGCCTTGGGTCCGAACGAACACCATCCCACCGGTTCCCGGTCGTCAAGTGCGAGGATTCCGTGTGCCTTCCCGGATTTCACGAGTTTCCTGAAGGCCTGTTGATTGGGTGCTCCCTTGACCCTGCTCCACCGCTTGCGGGCATCAGTCAGTCGCCAGAACATGCACCAGCAGCCTCCGCATGCGCCTTTCGTACCGAACAGGCTTTTAACGAGCGGCCAGTCCGTTTCGGTGAGTTCGCGTACGGTGAGCCGTGCGATGTCAGCCGGACTGCACATGTGCGTATGGTAGAGCCGGGACCGGCGGCGGGCAATCACAAACATGGGCGGGTCTCAGTGTCCAGACCCGCCCGTCGGGCGCACGGGGCAGAAACTCCTTGATTTTGACTTCGCAGGGGCTATCTTGCGGCGGTTTCTTCCGAACGGCCGGCTCGGGCGCCAGGACTTTGTCTCGGCCCTGGCGGGTCGCAGCACCGGCAAAGAGAGAACAGCAAACCGCAAATACAGAAGGTGAAGACACATGAAATTCGGCGACAAATTACAGGGTGATATTGTCATTATTGAGATATCGGGCAAGATCATGGGGGGCGAGGAGACGACCATGTTCCACGGCAAGATTCACGAGTACATCCAGATAAAGAAGAGCCATATCGTGCTCGATCTGGCCAAGGTCGAATGGATGAACTCGGTCGGGCTGGGGATGCTGATTTCCGCCCTGACGACCGTCAAAAACGCCGGCGGCCGTCTCGTGCTGGCCAATATCACCAAGATCGAGTCTATTCTGACTATCACACGGTTGATTACGGTTTTTGAGCACTACGACAGCCGCGAAGAGGCAATCAAGTCGTTCGCAGCTTAGGACCTGGCGTAAGTGCGCTATCAGTCTGGAGCAGGCCCCGGTCAGGGGCCTTTCCTTTTTGGGATCCTCCCGGAATGTCAGAATCTGCCTTTCGTGCAAGATTGCGCGGCAGCGCGTAAGGCATTGAACGAAATGCAACTTCCGGCAGTCATATGGCGTAAATAACAATCTACCCGGTGAATACGCTTATCATGTGACGGGGAGTCTTCCATGTGGTACCGTGCTGTCCTGCTGCTTACAGTCACGCTGACGCTCGTGCAGATCTCGGCCATGACTGGCCCCGTTCTGGCTGACGAAACCTTCACCGCTGTGTATCATCCCACGATCCGTGTGCCGCGCGGCGACGGCGAGATCAGAGTTGACGGCGAACTGGACGAGATGATCTGGCGCCAGGCCGCCAGGGCGACGGGTTTTGTGGAGACCAATCCCGGCGACCAGATCAAACCGGGCGTCAGGTCCGAAGCGCTTATCACCTACGACCAGTCCAATCTGTACGTGGCCCTGATAGCTTGGGACGATCCCTCGGAAATCAGGGCCTCTATGCGGGAGCGAGACGCCATCTTCAGTGATGACTACTTCGGGATAATGCTGGACACGTACGGCGATCAGGCCTGGGCATATGAGTTTTTCGTTAACCCGCTCGGCCTCCAGGGGGACCTGCGCATGCTGGCCAGCGGGAATGAGGACATCTCGTTGGACGTGGTGTTCAACTCGTATGGCAAGGTGACCGACAGCGGTTACCAGGTAGAACTGGCGATACCGTTTGCCTCGCTACGGTTTCCCAACAGGCCGGTTCAGACCTGGCGGGCCAATTTCTGGAGAGATCGGCAGCGGGAAAACCGCTACCGGTACTGCTGGGCGGCACAGGACCGCAACGACCCCTGTTTTATCTGCCAGTGGGGGTACTTGACCGGCATCGAGGGCATCGAACCGTCCAGCAACATAGAGATCCTGCCCAACGTGATCGGTTATCAATCGGGTGCGCTGGCCGATTCGGACGATCCCGCCTCAGTTTTTGACAACGCCGATCCGGACGCCGAGCTGGCACTGAACGCCCGCTACGGCATCTCGTCGAACTCGTCGGTGGAGATAGCCGTCAACCCGGATTTCAGCCAGGTCGAATCGGATGCCGGACAGATAGACGTCAACAATCCATTCGGCCTGTGGTTCCCAGAACGTCGACCCTTCTTCCAGGAGGGAAGTGACCTGTTCAGCACGTTTATCGATGCGATCTATTCACGTTCGGTCAATGACCCCATTGTCGCCGGTAAGTTCACGGGTCAGTATGGCCGGACATCGCTGGCCTACCTGGTGGCTCGGGACGAGAATTCACCGCTGCTGTTGCCGTTCGCAGAGCAGAGTATCCTGGCTCAGGCGGGATTCTCCACCGTCAACATCTTTCGTATTCGACAGACGTTTGGCCAGAATTCCTACATCGGTGCCATGGCCACCGACCGCCGCCTCAGCACGTTTTCGCGGGGTGGAGTGGGCGGCGGCTCCGGTTCCGGGTCCACGTACGGAATGGATGCAGCCTGGCGCTTCCTGACCAATTACCGTCTGGAGTTTCAGGTCCTGGGCAGCCACACCGTGGAGCCGCAGGCTCCCGACCTGATCGACACCACCTGGGCGGACGGCCGTGCCCAGGAATCTTTCGACCGGGGACGGCATACCGTTGCCCTGGACGGTGAGGTCTACGACGGCCATGCCGTCTATGCGGGCTTCGAGCGCTCCGCCCGCCACTGGGATGTCGACCTGCATTATGCGGAATTCAGTCCCACCTTCCGGACTGATAACGGCTTCACCACCCGAAATGATTTACGCCGGGCCATGTGTGGCGTTGGGGTCGGCTTCCGGCCAAACAGGGAATGGCTGATTTCCTGGTGGTCGGAGCTTGACGTCGCTCGGATCTGGGATCACGGCGGCCCCATCAATCTGGATCCGTTTTCATTTGTTGAGGGCAACAGAGACGAATGGATCACGGTGGAGATGGGATGCGAGTTGAGGAATCGGACACAGTTGTCTGTCAGCTACCTCAACAGTCAAGAGCGGTTCGCCGGCAGCGTGTTTCCGGGGATCAGCAGGCTGTTCCTGGCAGTTGACAGCCGCCCCGGCGAACTGATCATCAGTGGCCTGAACTACACGGTCGGACGATCGATCTGTCGCGACCGCAGGAGTCCGGAACTGGGTTGGATCAACGACGTCAATGCCTTCGTAACCGTAAAACCCACCCAGCGGCTCCTGATCAACCAGAATCTCAGCTTCTCCAGGATGGAGCATCTTGACCGCTTCCTGCAGGCGCATCCCGGTGTCGGCAGGAAGATCTACTCCGGGTATATCCTTCGCACGCGGCTTACCTATCATTTCACTCGAAAATGGAATCTCCGGCTGGTCGCACAGTATGATGATTTTGACGAGAGGTTTGACCTCGAACCGCTGCTGACCTGGCGGCTGAACCCCTTTACGATCTTTTACGTTGGCGTCAACAACCGCCTTCAGCACTTTGACCCGGACAAGTATACGTCGGTATCCGATTCGCAGTGGGAGACGTCGTCCCGGCAGTTCTTCGCCAAGCTTCAATACCTGTTCAGAATTTGAAGAACGGATGAGCGACGGACTTCGGACCGTCGCACGACACCGGCGCGGTCCCGCATGCGCCGCAGTCTCGGTACACGATAAGGTGGAGGAGAAATACGATGGGACAGCAGATCATACAGGTAGATTCTTTTACCGACCGTCCCTTTGCGGGTAATCCTGCGGCCGTCTGCCTGATGTCGGGACCGGCCGAAGAAGGTTGGATGCAGGCAGTGGCGCGGGAGATGAATCTCTCGAATACCGCTTTTTTCTACCCGGACGGCGACCGGTACCAGTTGCGATGGTTTACACCCCGGGCCGAGGTGGAGTTGTGCGGCCACGCCACGCTCGCCAGCGCTCACGTTCTGTGGCAGGACGGGCACCTGGCCCTCGATGAGGCGGCCCGATTCATCACCAAGAGCGGTGAACTCGTTGCCCGCCGGGACGGCGATTGGATAGAGATGGATTTTCCCGCCACCCCGGTGCAGGAGGCGGCCGCCCCCGCCGAGTTGAGTTCTGCACTCGACGTCGTCCCGAAGTTCGTGGGCAAAAGCAAGTTTGACTACCTCGTGGAGATCGACTCGGAGCAGACCCTCCGTGCGCTCAAGCCGGATTTCGGTCTGCTGGCGCAAGTGCCGTCGCGCGCTGTTATAGTGACCGCCGCCTCAGCGGATCAGAAGTACGACTTTGTTTCCCGCTGTTTCGCTCCCTCGGTTGGCGTTCCCGAAGATCCGGCGACCGGCTCGACACACTGTGCCCTGGGGCCATACTGGAGCCTGCGCCTGGGCAAGCAGAGCATGGCCGCCTGCCAGGCCTCGGAACGGGGCGGCGTGCTGCGAGTTACGGTCGACGGCGAGCGGGTTCGCCTGGGCGGGCAGGCGGTCACGGTGCTGCGCGGCGAGCTTGTTTCGCCCTGAGCACCGGCCGTTGACTTGAGTGACGGCCGTACTGCTTCCGGCTCTTCTTGCCGGGTCGCTCCAACCCGCCGCGCTGCCGGCATCGGCGGGTGGTGCGGCCACATCTGGCGGAAATCTGATTGCGGAATCCGAGAGGTCATCTATATTCCTTAGCACGCCATGAATCGCCTGCTAAGTGACCTCAACGACGCCCAGCGCGAGGCCGTGACGACTACCGAAGGTCCGGTGCTCGTTATCGCCGGCGCCGGATCCGGCAAGACCCGCGTGCTCACCCGACGTCTCGCCTACCTGCTGACCGAACGGCTGGCGGAGCCGCACCAGATCCTCGCGGTGACTTTTACCAACAAGGCGGCAGGTGAGATGAGAGAGCGGGTCGCCCGGCTGATGGGCGGCGAACTGCCCGGATCGCAGGTATCGACGTTCCACTCCTTCTGCGCCCGGGTTCTTCGCCGTGAGGCGCAGGTTCTCGGCTACAGCTCGGATTTTACGATATTCGATGCTGACGATTCGAAAACCCTGATCAAGAACTGCCTGAAAAAACTCGGCTTTTCCGAAACCCAATTTCCCCATCGAGGCCAGTTGCGCACGATCTCGGGTCTGAAAGACCGGATGATCAGTTCTGAAGCTTACGCCGCGACGGCATCCGGTTACTTTGAAACCCGTAGCGCCCAAATCTACTCGCTGTATCAGAAACGTGCGCGCGAGTGCAATGCCATGGACTTCGATGACCTCCTCTTTAACGCCGTCTGGCTTCTCAGGAACGACCCGCAGGTGGGCCGGAAGTACCGGCAACGTTTTCGGTACCTGATGGTCGACGAGTACCAGGACACCAACCACGTGCAGTATCTCCTTCTCAAGGAGCTTCTGGACCACCACCAGAACCTCTGCGTCGTCGGGGACGAGGACCAGTCGATCTACGGATGGCGGGGGGCCGATATTCGCAACATCCTTGATTTCGAAAAGGACTTTCCCGGCGCCAGGGTAGTAAAGCTCGAGCAGAACTACCGTTCCACCGGTACCATTCTCAAAGCAGCCTCGGCCGTGATCGCCAACAACGAGATGCGCAAGGGCAAGACCCTGTACTCCACGCTCGAGGAAGGGGCCGAGCTGGACCTGGTGATGGTGGACAACGCCGAGGAGGAGGCGGCATGGGTAGTTGACCGGATCGTTGCCTCCAACGGTGCGCTGAAGGAAACGGCCATCCTGTACCGTACGAACGCCCAGTCCCGGCCACTCGAAGAACAACTCAGGCGTCGAGGCATCCCCTACCAGGTTTTCGGCGGCGTGGCATTCTACGCGCGAAAAGAGATCAAGGATCTGCTGGCCTATCTCAGGTTGACGTGCAACCCTGCCGACGACGTCGCCTTCGAGCGCATCATCAACTACCCCAGGCGCGGTATCGGTGCCAAGACGCTCGGGCAGATCGCCGCCATAGCCCGGGACAAGGGCGTCTCCCTGCACCAGGTGGCCGTCGAAGCAGAAAACTGCCCCGAACTGACGGGAAAGGTCAAGCGAATAGAACCGTTCGTGCAGATCATCGAGAAGTACCGACTACGCTACCGCGATGAGCCGGTGGACCTGGTGACGCAGGACCTCGTGGAAGAACTCATGATTATTCCCGACCTGATGACCGAAGACCCTGTTTCGGGACAGACGCGGGTGGAGAACGTCGAGGCCTTTATCGAGGGTATCGTCGAGTACGCACAGACCCGGGCCGAGCCAAGGCTGTCCGAGTACCTGCAGGAGATATCGCTGTTTACGGATATCGACGCGTACCGCGAGATCGATGACAAGGTGGTGCTGATGACGATTCACTCGGCCAAGGGACTTGAGTACGATACGGTCTTCATGGTCGGTTTGGAGGAAGGCCGTTTTCCGCTGCAGCGGGCTATTGTCGAACCGGCCCAGCTTGAAGAAGAACGCCGGCTGTTCTACGTTGGCATGACACGGGCGCGCAAACGGGTGTACCTGTCGCTGGCGGCAGTTCGGTTTCAGTTCGGCGAGGTTGAATCCATCCCGTCACGTTTCGTCCGCGAGATTCCCGGTGAGCTGGTTGTGAAATGCGACCAGCGGACCGGGTCGCATCTGCATCGTCCCGCCCCGGGCCGGGCCGCCGGCCGCACGCTTCCGGCCGATTTATCCGGCGATATCAGCGGCACTCACTACGAGTACGAGGGCCAGGAGATGTTCCGCGTGGGCTGCATAGTGTCGCACCCCACCTTTGGCAGGGGCAAAATCGCCAGGGCCGAGGGGTTCGGCGAATCGCTCCGCCTGGAAATCATGTTCCCCGGCGTGGGCATGAAGAAAATCATGGCCAAGTATGCCCGGCTCAGAGTGATCGGCTGACGCACTTCAGAGCCCTCTGCCCGGCTCCCGCGCGGGCCTGAAACCTATCACCTCCCGGAGTGATAGAGCCGCACGGCGGCCGCGTCTACCGACTTCCTTTTTAAGTTGCATCCCTACTGGCGGCAGTGCTTTGTCATGGTTGGATACCGTTCCACAGGAATCAGGTAGCTGTGGACAAGCTGCTTCATTACACTATTTCCAGAAAGCTCGGCAGGGGAAAACACGGCGACGTGTACGTGGCCCTCGATACCGGGCTGGATCGTGTCGTGGCCATAAAGTGCCTCACCCCGCCCCTGTTGACCGGACAGCACCGCGAGAGGTTCCTCGACGACATGGATACACTGCTGTACCTCGATGATCCTCATATCGCGTCTTTCTACTCGCTGGAGGACATTGACGGACAGCAGTACATCATCCGCGAATACGTTGAAGGACAATCGGCCAGCCAACTGCTGGCGTCCGGGCCCGTCCCCTACGAGCGTGCCCTGGCGCTCGGCCAGCAGGCCGCTTCCGGACTGCAACACGCTCACAGACGGAACGTGCTGCACCTGAACGTCACCTCTTCGAACCTCTTCGTGACTCGTCGGGGTCCGGTGCGACTGCTCGATTTCGGTCTGCCGTTTGCTCCTCCCGATACCGATCCTGCCTGTGCCGATCCCGCCGACCTGGTCTATCTGGCGCCGGAGCAGATCGCCGGAAAGCCGGTCGATCACAGGGCCGACCTGTACGCGCTCGGCGTCGTCATCTACGAAATGCTTACCGGCAGGCCGCCGTTCTCGGGAGACGACGCCGGTTCGATCATGGACAGTATCCTGCACCGGGCACCCGACCTTGCCTGTGCGGAGGTCAAGGCTCTCCCTGACGAAGCCCGGCTCCTGCTCGGTAAGCTCCTGTCGCGGGACCCGGCTGATCGATTTTCCGGCAGCGACGAGTTGCGTGCGACCCTGCAGGCCATGACGGCGTACCTGTCCGAGGACCGTGTGCCTGTGCCTCCGGAGCCTCGCTCGGGTACCGGCCGTCAATACCTGCTTATCGCTCTGTTGATTGTGCTGTTGTTGGTCTTCTGGGTGGTCGTGACAACGGTATGGCGATAATCGGCCATTAAGTCGCAGACCTGCCATTGAGGCAAACGGCCGCATATGGTGAACGGGGCAGTGGGGGAAAGTACTTGGTCCGGCGGGCGGATTGCGGTATCTTTCAGGGTTTGGCGGAGTTTTCCGCAGCACAACACAAGTTGCAGGTTATTCGACTATGAAACTTCAACACAACTCTGAAGAGATAGAGATCAGACCGCGTCTGCCCGTCATTCCGCTTCGGGACGTGGTGATGTTTCCGCACATGATCTACCCTTTGCTGGTCGGTCGGGATTTCACGGTCAAGGCGCTCCAGGAGGCTATGGTCCTGCACAAACAGGTCTTCCTCGTCGCCCAGCGATCCTCGACCGTCGACAGCCCGAAAGCCGCCGACCTGTACAGCGTCGGTGTGGTGGCGCGCATCCTGCAGGTGCTCAAAATGGCCAACGGCACCCTTCGCGTCCTGGTCGAGGGACTGGTTCGTGCCGAGATCGTACGCCTGAGCCGTTCCGAGGGCCACTTCTCCGCCCACCTGCGCATCCAGCCGCGCCAGCAGGCTGCCAAGGATCGCGAAACGGAGGCCCTGTCGCGGGCAATCTCCGAGCAGTTTGCCGAATACGTGAGGCTTAACCGCCGGATTCCCGATGAGGTCCTGGTTTCGATAGCGTCGATAGAAGAGCACGATCATCTTGCCGACACCATATCCGGCCACATCCTGCAAAAGATCGAAGCCAAGCAGCACCTTCTCGAGGCGCCGACGATCAAGGAGCAGTTCCAACTGCTGTCCAAGACGCTTCGTGAGGAGATAGAAATACTCAAGATCGAGTTGAAGATCGACGGCACGGTGCGGGAATCGATGTCCCGGGGCCAGCGTGAGGTCTACCTCCAGCAGCAACTGAAGGCGATCAAGGACGAACTGGGGCAGGGGGAGGAGCCCGGCGCCGAGATCGAGGATTTGTACGCACGGCTCGATGAGGGCGAGTACCCCGACGCCGTGCGCACCCGGGCCGAGGAGGAGATCCGGAAACTCTCACGGATGCACCCGTACTCGGCGGAGTCGGGCGTCGTCCGGTCGTATCTTGACTGGCTGCTGGTGCTGCCGTGGAACGTGCGGACCGAGGATCGGACGGATTTCGCGGAGGTGCAGTCAATACTTGACGGTGACCATTACGGCCTGGAGAAGCCGAAGAAGCGCATCCTGGAACATCTGGCGGTCATCAAGCTGGCCGGTAAGGTCAAGGGTCCGATTCTCTGCCTGGTGGGGCCGGCCGGCGTGGGCAAGACCTCCATAGGCCGATCGATCGCACGCGCCCTGGCCAGAAAATTCGCCCGCATGTCGCTCGGCGGGATTCACGACGAGGCGGAGATTCGGGGACATCGCCGTACCTATATCGGGGCAATGCCGGGACGGATCATTCAATCGCTGAAGAAGGCCAAATCCTCATCACCGGTATTTCTGCTGGATGAGGTCGATAAGATCGGCAAGGATTTCCGTGGCGATCCGGCGGCGGCGCTGCTGGAGGTCCTTGACCCGGAGCAGAACAACACGTTCTCGGATAACTACCTCGAGGTGGAGTACGATCTTTCGGACACCCTGTTTATCACCACCGCAAACTCGCACGTTTCGATACCGCAGCCTCTGCGCGACCGCATGGAGATCATCCACCTGCCGGGTTACCTCGACTTCGAGAAAGCGGCCATCGCGCGCGACTACCTGATTCCGAAACTCGTCCGGGAACTGGGGCTGCAGAAACTTCGATTGGAGTTGCGCGAGGAGGCGCTGTTCGAGATTATCCGCTTCTACACGCGGGAGGCCGGAGTTCGCGAGCTTGAACGTACGCTCGCTGCCGTTCTGCGCCGGACGGCGGTGGATCTGGCCAAAGGCAGACGGATCCGGCAGCTGGTGTTAAACAAGAATCGCGTGCACCGGGCGCTCGGGCCGCGAAAGTACGTGGAAACAAACATCAAGTCTCAGCCTACCGTCGGCTATGCCGTCGGCCTGGCCTGGACCGAACTCGGCGGCGATGCGTTGCCCGTTGAGGTCGTGCCCATGCGCGGTAAAGCCAGGTTGACGCTGACCGGGTCGCTGGGCGACGTCATGCGCGAGTCGGCGGCGGCGGCTCTGTCGTATATCCGCAAGCACGCCGCGAGCTTCGGCCTGCCGGAAGATTTTTACGAAAAACTGGAGCTGCATGTGCACATCCCCGAGGGAGCGGTGCCGAAGGACGGGCCCTCGGCAGGCATTACCCTGATGACGGCCCTGCTGTCCGCGGTGACCGGGATTCCGGTCTGCACCGACATTGCCATGACCGGGGAGATCACCTTAACCGGTGACATACTGCCGGTTGGCGGGCTGAACGAAAAATTGCTGGCCGCCAAGCGGCTCGGAATCATCCATATTATTGTGCCGGAGAGGAATCGGAAAGACATTACTGAGCTGCCGGGAGAGCTTGTCAAGGGACTTCAGCTGCGCTACGCGCGGAATGTCAAAGACGTTTTGAAGGTAGCGATGACCCAGTCACCGTACGTGAGTTCTCGGATTAAACACGGCACCCAACCCGCGGTCCGGCTCGACCGATGACCGGTCACGTCGACTGCGGGCAACCGGCCGCAGGTCAGGAGAGAACCATTAGCACCAACAAGCGACTTGACAGCCGATTCATCGGCTCCTTCTTTGCCATGGAGCAACTGCCGAACGACCGGCGCCCCCAGGTCGCCATCGCCGGCCGTTCCAACGTCGGCAAATCATCGCTGCTTAACCAGGTTCTCTCAAGCCGCAAGCTGGCCAGGGTGTCCTCGACTCCGGGCAGGACCCGCTCGCTGAATTTCTTTCTCGTTAACGAGAAGTACTACCTCGTCGACCTGCCCGGGTATGGGTACGCCAAAGTCCCCGGAGCGGTGAAGGCGCGGTGGCAAAAGCTGATGCAACAGTACCTCACCACCGCCGAGGACCTTATCGGCCTGATCCTGTTGCTTGATTGCCGGAGGGAGATCACGGCTCAGGACAACCAGCTGGCCGCCTGGCTGGCCGAACGTGAACTTCCGGTCCTGCTGGTCGTGACCAAGGCCGATAAGCTCAGCCGGAGCAGGCTCGAAGAGAGGTTGCGACGTGTCGAGAACGAACTCGGTACCGACGTGGTCGCCTGCTCCGTCGTCTCAGGAATGGGCAAGAGAGAGTTGACGGATGCCGTGCGCGAACTGGTGAGGCGTCACGTGAAGCTGTGAAAGGTCTGTAACGATGGGTAACAATAGAGTTATAGTTGGTTGTCAGTGGGGAGATGAAGGCAAGGGGAAGATAGCCGACTTGCTGGCGTCCGACGCTGATATTATCGTGCGGTTCCAGGGTGGGGCCAACGCCGGACACACGGTCATCGTTGGTGACACGAAGTATATTCTTCACCTGATTCCCTCGGGCATCATCCATCCGGACAAGGTCTGTTACATAGGCAACGGGGTGGTTCTGGATCCGGTGGCGTGCAAGGAGGAGCTGGACTTCCTCGTGGGCCAGGGCGTCGACTACCACGGCCGCCTGTTCATTTCGCCGGCCGCGAATCTGGTGCTTCCGTATCACAAGCTTATCGAGGCGGTTGAGGAGGAGAAGCGCGGGGCGGCGTGGATCGATACCACCAAACGAGGTATCGGCCCGGCCTACGTGGACAAAGTGGCCCGGCACGGCATCCGTATGATTGACCTGTTTGCACCCGACCGCCTGAAAAAACGGCTGGACTTCCAGCGGCAGATAAAGTCACGGTACTTGGAAGGATCGGCCGACGAACGCGCCGATCTGGATCGGACCTATGAAACCCTGCTGGGCCTGGCTGACCTGTTCCGTCCCATGGTGGTCGACGTATCCTATCGCCTGCACCAGGCCTACCGGGAGGGCAAGACTATTCTGTACGAGGGGGCCCAGGGGACGATGCTTGACGTCGACCTCGGCACCTACCCGTACGTGACGTCGTCCAACACTACCGTGGGCGGCGTTCTTACCGGCCTTGGTATCGGCGTGCGCATGATTGACGAGGTGGTGGGAGTGGTCAAGGCGTACACGACGCGCGTGGGCGCCGGGTGGTTTCCCACGGAACTGGTCAGTGACATCGGCGATCGCATGCGTGATCGCGGCGCCGAGTACGGCGCGGCAACCGGCCGTCCCCGCCGATGCGGGTGGCTGGACCTGGTGACGCTCCGGCACGCCGTCAGGATCAACGGCGTGGACTCCATCGCCGTGACCAAGCTGGACGTTCTCGACGAATTCGCGGAGATCAAGGTGTGCGTCGCGTATGAGTTGGACGGACAGCGCCTGGGTCAGGTGCCGCTGGATCTCGCGGCGCTCGGCCACGCCAAGCCCGTGTACGAAGTGCTGCCCGGGTGGCAGCGTGACACCAGCGGGGTGACCTCATTTGACTCCTTGCCGGAGAAGGCGAGGACGTACCTCAAATTCATGGCCGATGATCTCGCGGTCGGTATTTGCATGGTATCGACGGGCGCCAGACGGAACGAAACGATCATGGTCTGACGCCTCGCGTTTGAGCAACATTGGCAAAGGTTTACGGGGGAAGCTAAACGATAAGATCTGGAGAGAGGAGACAACACGACGTGAGAGTATTCACAATCGTTCTGCTGGCGGCGTTGGCCCTGTCCTGCAAAACGGAGCAACAACAAGTCGGGGAAGTGGCCGGTACGGTCACTGATCTGGGTGTCAGGTACGAGGAACTGGTGGTGGGTACCGGCAAACAGGCGGAAATGGGCTCCCCGGTCGAGTGCCATTACACCCTCTGGTTTGCCGATTCCGCAGGGACCAAGCTGCAGCGGTTTCAGAGTTCGAAGGACGGCGGCCAGCCGTTCCAGTGCACGCTGGGCCAGCGCCTGATCACTGGCTGGTCTGATGGAATGGTCGGGATGAAGGAAGGCGGAATCCGTCGGCTTATTATCCCGCCCGAACTGGGCTATGGCAAGGGCGGCGGCCCGATACCTCCGGATCAGTGGCTGGTGTTCGAGATCGAGTTCCTCAAGCTGCTTCAATAGCAGGGATTCTGCGCCCGTGCAGCGGCTGGTCAGCCGCTGCGGTGGCCTTCAAGGCAGGCGCGACCGGCTGCCCGGGCAAGCCAAACTGACGAAAAAAAGCGCCGCGTCCCGCGGCGCTTTTCGTCTCTACAGGAGGTAATGCAATCATCGCATCGGTATATGAAAAGCTGAGCCTATGATACAGGCTGTCGCTTCTCTTGTGTCACGGAAATGTCATGACTCTGGAAAAAACTGGCAAATAATGGCGCCGGCTGCACCGCGACAGGCGCCGGGCCGGCAAACGGGCTGTCGCAACGGCGACGAAGTCAGCATGAAATTACAGAATTGCGTTGACATCCCCGGCCGAGACGATATTTTGTTGTGCTGAGACACATCGCCCTTGAGAGGTTTTTATGGGGGTGTAGCTCAGTGGTAGAGCATCTGCCTTTTAAGCAGGTTGTCGATGGTTCGATCCCATCCACCCTCATAAAAGTCTCTTGGCTAAATGCGCCGCTAGCTCAGTTGGTAGAGCAGCTGACTCTTAATCAGCGGGTCCGGGGTTCGAATCCCTGGCGGCGTATTTTTCCATGCCCCAGCGGCGGGACCCGCCGGGCTTGAGCCGTTTGCTTTTCCGAGCGATTCCCTGTATAAATAAGTAGATCGGATTCGGGCCGGATGCTTCTGACCGGTCCTGAGAGAAGGGTTGTGCGGTTATGTCACGTGGTAAAGCAGTCGTACTGCTCAGCGGTGGAATCGACTCTTCCACCACGCTGGCTGCGGCCGGCGCGGACGGGTACGAACTGTATGCGATCAGTTTTGATTACGGCCAGCGCCACCGGCTCGAACTTGAGTCGGCCGGGAAAATCGCCCTGGCTGTCGGCGTACAGAAGCACCTCGTGATGTCGGTCGACCTGGCGCTGATCGGCGGGTCGGCGCTCACCGACCAGATCGCCGTTCCCAAGAACCGTTCGCTCGATACCATCGGCTCCGACATTCCCATAACGTACGTTCCGGCCCGCAACACCATCTTCCTGTCCCTGGCCCTGGCCTGGGCCGAGGTCGCGGGCGCGCGGCACATCCTTATCGGCGCTAACGCCGTTGACTATTCCGGCTATCCGGATTGCCGGCCGGAATTCATCTACGCCTTTGAGTCCATGGCCAACCTGGCGACGCGGCGGGGAGTGGCCGGGGAGGGCATCGAGATCAGGGCGCCGCTTATGGAGTTGACGAAGGCCGAGATTATCAGGCGCGGCCTGGAGCTGGGGCTTGATTACGCCATGACCTTTAGCTGTTATGACCCGACGGATGACGGTCTGTCGTGCGGCGAGTGCGATAGTTGCCGGCTCAGGCACAGGGGGTTCCTCGATGCCGAGATCGCCGATCCCACCAAATATGCGGTGACACCCCGGGTCTGAGGCCGGATGAAACGATCGGAACGCATTGTCCCCTGGCCAGGTCAGTCAGCCGGCAGGCTGCCGCTCACGGAGATGTTCTATTCCGTTCAGGGGGAAGGCCGCTTCGCCGGGTTTCCGGCGCTCTTTCTCCGTTTCAAGTACTGCAATCTCGGGTGTGACTGGTGCGACGCGCGTTTCACCTGGGACCCCGATGCCATTGAGGCGGGCGAGCTGCTTGCTCCCGGCGACATCGCCGGGCGGGCGGGCCGTATGGTCGGGGAAAGGAAACTGAACCCGGGGGGGCTCCATGTTGTCCTTACCGGCGGGGAGCCGATGCTGCATCAGCAAACCCTGTCGGCCCTGATCGCCCGTATGAATGCGGCCGGATTTGACTTCTTTGAAATCGAGACCAACGGCACGCTGGTGCCGAGCAGGACGATGTGCGAGGCCATCTCGTGGTGGAACTGTTCGCCCAAGCTGGCCAACAACGGCCGACCGCAAGGAGAGAATATCGTCCCGGAGGCGTTGCGGGCGATTGCGGCCACCGGTCGCGCCGATTTCAAATTTGTCGTGTGCTCCCCCGATGACGTCGGCGAAATAGTCGAACAGTTCATGCCCCTTGTGCCCGCGGATCGTATTATATTGATGCCTGAAGGAACGTCGGCAACGGATCAACTCGAGGCGATGCCGTGGCTTCTTGACGAGTGCGCGCGGCACGGCTTCAAGTTCTCGCCCCGGCTCCATATTCTGGCCTGGGGGAACGAGCGAAGACGATAACGGCGGGTAGGTAAAACATGCGCGTAAAACTGTCCAAGCAGTTTCATTTCGAGGCGTCGCATCGCCTGGATCATCTGCCTCCTGAACACCCCTGCCACGAACTGCACGGTCACAGCTACCGGGTGGAAGTCGAAGTGGCCGGCGAGGTCAGCGAAACCACCGGTTTTCTCATTGACTACCACGACCTCAAGCGCATCGTCCAGCCTGTGATTGACAGATTGGATCACAAGAATCTGAACGACGTTGACGGTCTCGAGTTGACCTCCACCGAGTACGTGTCCAGGTGGCTCTGGGAGCGGATCAAGCCCGGACTCCCGATCCTGAGCAGGATCACGGTCTACGAAACGGCCACCAGCAAGTGTGAGTACGAAGGCTGACGGCGTTCAACGCGTGTCGGCCGTGTATTCCCGAACGATGGTCGTCTGAATCCCTCCCCGGGCGTGAAAGATCCCTTCCAGGCGTAGCCGACGCGGTTTGGCCGCCGCTACCACGTCCTCGGCCATCTTGTTGACCACGTTCTCGTGAAAGATGCCCTTGTTGCGGTAGGCCAGAGTGTACTCTTTGAGACTCTTCAGTTCGATGCAGTGCTGGTCCGGAACGTAGGTCAGGTGAAGCGTGGCAAAATCCGGCAGACCGGTCCTGGGGCAGACGCACGTGAATTCCGGGATCGCCATCCTGATCTCGTAGTCCCGGTCGGCGTAGATATTGCCGAATGTCTCGATTTCGGGCGTCTTCCAGTCCCGGATGTCGCCCTGCAGGTCTTCGTAGTTCGATTCGTTCATAGCCCCAATATAGTGCCGACGGCATTGCGTGCCAACTGCCCGTGCTCACTCTTTCAGGTACACCGTCTTTGCTTTTCGTACCACCAGCCCATCCTTCTCAAGACCTGCGACGGCTCGTTCCACCTCGGCGGCTGACCGGCTCAGAACGCGGGCAATCGTGCCCGTGCGGAGCTGTCTGCGCGTGGTCAGGCGGCGGATGATCTCACCGCGAATCTGGCGTATCGAACCATCGAAGGCCTTCTGTCGGGCCAGCGGCCTGACCGTGCCAAGCTGCCTGGGCAGCGCCAGGGCGCTATAATCCATCAAGGCATAATGCCACTCGCGGGCCTGCTTTCTTGGCAGCAGTTGCAGCGCCACAGACTCGAGCTGGCGGGGGGTTGTCGACGGAGGCAATTGCAACTCGTGGATCAGGACCCGGCGGATGTTGATGTCAACCGCCACAAACGGTTTGTTGTAGGCGAAAATCGGAATGGCCCGCGACGTGTACGGGCCGATCCCGGGCAACCGGATCAGAGCAGCAGGGTCGTCAGGCAAGATGCCGCCGTGTCGAGCAATCACGACGCGAGCCATCTCCCTGAGGAAAAGCGCCCTCCGGTTGTATCCCAGCCCCGACCAGGCGGCCAGCAGTTGCCGGCTCGATGCCTCGGCCAGGGCGGACCAGGCGGGCCAGCGTGCAATCCAGCTGTCGTACCTGGGCACGACGCGTTCCACCTGCGTTTGCTGCAGCATGATTTCGGCAACCGCAATCCTGTACGGATCGCGCGTCTGGCGGAATGGCAGTGAACGTCCATGCTCCCGGTAAAAAGCCCGGATTTTGCGCCGAAAACTGTACACTTTCTCTCTTGATATGGTCACGGGAGACGAGTATACGGCATACGGGGCCGACCGGCAAGACGTTGCGCCCTGGTTTGCCATCGTCTGCGTTGACTGCCGTCACGCCGAGGTGTATCTTCAGTCCATGCGGAATCCTCCTGCGCTCGGTCGCTCTCTGCCCGGAATCAATCCGGGCGCGGTTTCAGGATACGTGGTCACGCTGGGAATCGTCTTCGCGGCCTTCCTGGTGTACGCCTTGTTGAGGAAACCGCTCTACTTATGGGCGGCGGCCGGTTTGCCCGTGGCTCTTCTCGTAGTGTCCAACCCGCGGGTGGCGCTCTGGCAGTTTGTGTTCGTGCTCTTCATCTATGTCCCGGCCATCAGGAGCATCCCCCTCTACCTGGTGGATATCAGCGCCATGCTGGCCATCCTCGCTGCGGCACTCGACCTGTTCCTGCGCGGTGGCGGGCCGGGCCGGCCGCCCCTGCTGGCCGGTAACTATCTGGCTATTCTTGCGGCCCTGGCCATAGCCGGTCTGTTCAGCTATGATCCGTCGAGGGCCCTGCGACCACTGCTTAGAGTCGGCGTTCTGTTTGTCACTTTTCTTTCGGTGTATCGTCTGGCCGGCCGGGCCGATGTCGCGAGGATGCTCAGCCTTTTCTTCGGCCTTTGCGCCGTGTATTCGGCGTTCGTCGTGGGGCAGTTTCTCGCCGGCGGCGGTTCCGTTCGAGTGTTCGGACTTGCCCGCGTTGCTTTCGATGAATTGGCCATGCTGGCTCTGCCGGTCGGTGTGGCACTGTTTCTGTGGTCATCTGACAGGCGAGCAATACCATATTTGATCGGTTCAGTTCTGGTGGCCGGAGCCCTGGTGGCAACGCAATCCCGGGCCTCCATCCTGTTCGGCTTTACAGCCGCGTTTCTGGCCCTGGCCATTACCTTTCTGCGGGTGCGAAGAATGCGCGGAGCGACGGGCCTTGCAGGGGCGGACGCCGGGTTGGTTCTGACGGCCCGATCGGCCGGGCGGCGGTCGGGCGCCCTGGTGGTTTCGTTTTTAGTCCTGGCCGCGACCGTCATGGTTCTGCAGCAGGGACTCTTTCAGGGCGTACTGGCAAGGTTCGAGGGCTTGTTCACATCCCGACCCGGCGGGACCTTTCTGCTGCGCATCACACTGTGGAAGACAGCCCTTGCCGCCTTCTGGGATCATCCCCTGTTGGGCGTGGGTCCCGGGATGTTTCGCCGCATTTCCGACGTCTACACTACCATTCACCTCGATCCTACCTTCCTGTGGGTCAGGGGAAAGTCGGCTCACAATCTCTTCCTGCATTACCTTGCGGAAACTGGACTGGTGGGCGCTGCCGCCCTGCTGGCGCTGTTTGTCAACCAACTGCGTCTCATAAGGCGGCGGTGGGTACGGGTCGCCGATCCGAACCGGTTCGGCCCGACTCTGGCACTGTACCTTTGCGGGCTGCTGCTTCTGGCTACCACCTTGTTGGAGGCGGGCTGGATGTGGGGCCAGACGGGTTTTATCGCGGTCTTTTTCCTGGCTGTCATCGCACGCCAGGCGGACCGTGACAGGCGGGCATCGTTGAGGTCGGTCACGGCGGCGGGGCTTGCCGAGAGTGAGAGCACACCGGGTTAAACCTTGACAGCGTGGGTTTGATTGACTATAATAAAATGGATTGGGATGCCTGATCCCGTTTGGAAAGACCCTCACAATTGCGCTTCCCGCCATACGCAAGTTGCACTGAATTTGTGGCCTGCAAGAGCCACAGGTAATAAACCAAGGAGTGTTCCATGATGAAAGTAGTTTTACTACTGGCGGTCCTGCTGGTATTCGTGCTCGCCCCGTGCGGAGACCTTGTCTCGAAGGACAAGCCGTGGGATGATGGGAACGACGGCGGACCTAGCGACGGCGGGCCCGAAGGGGAGGACCATCCCTGGGGAGGCGAAAACCAGACGCCCGGTGATATCTGGAATCGGCTCAGCCCACTGGAAAGCGCCACCGGTGTCTTTGTGGTCGATGCCTTGTACCGCCTGCCGGGCATCGATACGTATCTCGAATCCCGTTTGTTCTGGGTCAGAACCGACCGGCCTTACCGCGACATTCAGAAAAAAAATCGGGGCGTCACCGACGTTCCGAGGCAGGAGAATTCATCAATCGGGAGCTACGGGGTAGAAAAGTGAAGCAGAAGAGCAATAACACAGGCACGGAGTTCTGCGATGCGGTAGCGACGTACATATCGTCGCTGGCCCAAAAGCGGGACTGCGCCGGTGTTGTCAGGTACTACGAGGCACATCGTAGTCTCATTGACGACGCCGGTGGATCCTGGGCGGGCGCGATCCTGCTCAAGGTGTCCGACGCCTGGGCTTCCCTCACTGACTACCCTGCAGCCTTGAAAACGGCTCGTGTCGCACAGGCCAAGGCAGCCGAAGACGGAGACAGCGTCCTTCTTGCTGAGATCTTCGTCACTCTCGGAGGCATCCTGCGCGACATGGGACAGGTGAAGGAAGCGCAAAAGGCGTTTCAGGACGCGGAATCAATCTTCCGCCGTAACGACTGTCTCGAAGGTCAGAGCCGCGCGCTCAATCTCCTGGCCGGACTGTACTTCCGGCAGGCGGACTATCGCAGCGCCCTGCGGGTACTCATGGACGCAGTGGAGATTGCGCGCAAACTCGACGACAAGCAGAAGCTGGCCTTCATGATGGGAAACATCGGCCGGGTTTACACCTTTATGGGCGATCTGGCCGAAGCCGAGAAGCACCTGACCATCAACGTCGATCTCTCCACGGAGCTTCGGGACGAGTTGGAGGTGGCGCGTGCGTATCTGTCGCTCGGTTATATTCACATCCAACAAGCCGCCTATGACAAGGCGGAGCGGGCGCTGGCGCAGGCATATCCGCGGATCATTACGGCCGCGAGCCGGCGGGACGAGGTCATTTACATGACCTACCTCGGTGAACTGCGATACCGCACCGGCCGCAACGAGGAATCCGGCGCAGTTCTCGAGAAGGCGCTGGTCATGGCGGAGGGCATCGCGCCGGGGACGACCCTGGTCGGCCGTGTCCTCAGGCACCTGGCTGAGTTGAACTTGCGCCTGGACAACTACCGTCTGGTCCGGAAGTTTGCCGCCCAGTCCATGGTCATAATGGAAAAGACCTCAAACAAGGTCGAAACCGGCGCGCTGCTGCGTATAAAGGCGCAGGTGGCCCAGGCGCACGGTCACAAAAAGGACGCCGTCCGGCTCTACAAAAAGGCGATCGACGTGCTGGATGAATCCGGTGTTCGCTTTGAGAGGGCTGAAGCTCTGGTGGCGGCGGGCAAATGCGAACTGTTCGGTCAGCGGCAGCGCATGACCTACCTGTTCCGTGCCGAGGAGTACTATTCCCGGTGTCGGATGACTCAGCGGCTTGACAAGGTCAGCCGGTTGATCAGCTCTCTTGGCTGCACCAAGGCGGGCCCGGTAACTCCAACGAGAACCGGGACGACGGGCGGGGTCGACTTTCTGACGGCCTCACCGGTGATTCAACGTTTCAAGGCACAGTTGCCGATGTTCGGCCATTCCGACCTTCCGCTCATGCTCACCGGTGAGACCGGTGTCGGCAAGGATCATCTGGCCCGGTACTTCCACTCCCTGGTTCGGCCCGGCGGACCGTTTGTGGCCATCAACTGCGCTTCGGTTCCCGAGACGCTCCTTGAATCGGAGTTGTTCGGCTACAGCCGGGGAGCTTTCACGGGTGCCGACGCAAGCAAGTGCGGTCTGTTCGTAGCCGCAAACGGCGGTGTCCTGATGCTCGATGAGATCGGCGACATGCCCCTGAAGCTTCAGGCCAAGCTGCTTGGAGTTCTGGAGCGGCGGAAAGTCATTCCTCTCGGTTCTACGACCGAGGTTGCCCTTGACGTCATCCTGGTCGCGGCCACGAACAAGAACCTCGAAGCCATGGTCGAAGACGGTACGTTCCGGCGCGATCTGTACTACCGGCTCAGCGGCATTACCTTCCGCATCCCGCCGTTACGAGAGCGCCGGGAGGACATTGCACTTCTGCTGAAGCACTTTCTGGTAGAGCATGATCTTCTGCCGGAGGACCTGGCACCGCCTGCCGAACTGGTCAGGCTGTTTCTGGCCTATGATTGGCCGGGTAATATCCGCGAACTTGACAACAAAGTCAAACGACTCCAGGTCATGTCGCAAATGGTGGCTGAGGGAGACCTGGTAGAGTTGTACCGTTCGCTGTTCCCCCAAAGCGCCGACCTGGACGAATCCTCGGACGGCGAGAGTCTTTTCCAGCGCGTGGAGCAGTTTGAGCGGAAACTGATCACGGAGGCGCTTCTGGCGGCACGCGGCAACAAGAGCGAGGCCGCACGCCTGCTGGGCGTGCACGAGGCGACGGTGCGCACCAAGCTGAAGCGGTACGGCATTTCGGTACCGCCCACGGTCTTAAGAGGAGGTGCACCCAGCTAAGCGATGCCACCGGACAGTGATCCGGGCGGATCACGCCTGACCTGCCGGAGCGTGTGATTGTGATAATGTGTCTGTTACAATGACGCTCCGTGAGGCCCGGTGAGAGTTATCGTTCGGTCGTACGAATCTCGCACACACTCCTTGGTTGCGGTAAGCGTTTGGTTTTTCAGGCGCTTACCGCTTTTTTTGTGCCGTCATTCGTATGATTGTACGGATTTGAACACCGCCGCCGGCCGCATAATTGACACCGAATGCCAGTACGTTCATGCCGGGCAACACGATAGAGGTGCGTACCAGACCGACGGCACGCGCCTTGCTCTCATTCTGATTGTCATTTTTACTCCTGAGCACTGTTGCCAGTGCTTGGTAGGTCCTCTTTTCTTTGGTGTGTGGCCGCCCGCAATTGAGGGGATTGCGGGCGGCGCGCTTTTTTGGCTCACACGATACGTTTTAAGTTGTGTTTTGAGAACCGGTTGCCCTTCTTTGACGCTATGTCGCGGCCTGCCCTGGGATTGATAGAAACGAGGGGACTCGCCGGAGCACTGGCGGCAACCCGCGCGGCCACTGACGCCGGTCAGGTCGTTATTGCCTCCCTGGAGCAAACCGATGCCGGGATTGTCACAGTCCGTTTCGAGGGAGACTGGCAGGCAGTCCAGCAGGCGGTCGAGGCGGGAGCACGGGCCGCTGAAGCTCTGCACGACCTGATTTCCATGCACGTGATCCCTCGCACGGACAACGGTCTCAGTCCCATCCTGCCGTACGGACGGTTCGTGGCCAGGTATCGCTCCGAGGAAGACAGGGGGCCGTCACCTCCGCGAACGCCGTCGCTGAAACCTGCCTCACGGCCGGAGCACCGGGAGATCAAGCTGCCCCCCGCACAGCCCGCGCCCGCTGTACCGACAGTTGCGCGCGTGGCGCCGCCGCCGAAACCACCGGTCACGCCAGAGCCCGCCGTTATCCCCGCGCCCGCCGTCCAACCGACTTCCGCCCCGCAGCCGCTTAGTCTTGACGAACTGGCAGAGATGCCGGTGGTCAAACTCCGCAAGTATGCACGGACAATCAGGAACCTTCCGATACAGGGCCGCCAGATCTCCAAGGCGAACAAGGAGACTCTGCTGGAAGCTATCCGAAGCGTCCGCGTGCCCGAGTAGATAACTTCGCGCCACCGGTCTCCATAATCTGCAATCGATCCGTCAAGTCTTCTCTCTTCCGCCGGATCGATCAACCCGGCGGGGCACGCACTCACCGACGAACCGATATCCTGCTCTGATGCGAGCTTCAGTGCGTTCAAGCTGGCGGATGATGCGGGACCGTGACGAGGTAATGGGCGGGTCGGAGTTCCCTGCGCAGGGGGCGTTTTCGGTTGATTTATCGGGTCTTACGGTATATATATGACCTCTGAGAAACCGTCGGCAAGTGTTCAACAGGGGTCGGCAAGGTAAGTGTCCGGTCCGTCGGCATACCCGCCGGACGGGCCTGCGCAGGAGGGCGGTGCAGTCATGGAGAAGATCCTCATCACCGGTGCACTGGGCCAGATCGGCTCGGAACTGACCGTGGTGTTGCGCCAGCGGTACGGGCGGGAGAACGTCGTGGCCACGGATATCCGGATGCCGAGCGACATCAGCCTGCGCGATTCCGGTCCGTTTGAATTCCTGGACGTCCTTGATCCGCATCACATCACGAGGGTCATGCAGATCTACAAGGCGGACACCATCTACCATCTTGCGGCGATTCTGTCGGCGGTGGGCGAAACCCGCCCGAATGTCGCCTGGCAGGTGAACGTGAACGGTCTGTACAACATCCTCGAGGCGGCGCGCCAGTACGACTGCGCCCTGTTTGTCCCCAGTTCGATAGGCGCTTTCGGCAAGTCCACGCCGCTGGACAACACGCCGCAGGACACGATTCAGCGTCCCGATACGATCTACGGGGTCACCAAGGTGGCCGGAGAGCTTGTTTGCGACTACTATCACAAGCGCTTTGGACTGGACACGCGCGGGCTTCGCTTCCCGGGACTGATCTCGCACCAGACCGACCCCGGCGGCGGAACCACCGACTACGCCGTTGAGATCTTTTACGACGCCATCCGGCATCGGGAATTCACCTGTTACCTGCGGGCTGATACGTCTCTGGACATGATGTACATGCCGGACGCCATCAGGGCGATGATTGACCTGATGGAGGCCGACCCGTCCCGGCTGGTGCACCGCAATGCCTTCAACGTCACGGCGATGAATTTTACCCCGGCGCAACTGGCCGACGAAATCCGGAAACACATCCCGGAGTTTGAGATTAAATACCAGGTAGACCCGGAGCGACAGGAGATCGCGGACAGCTGGCCTAACAACATGGACGATTCGGCCGCCCGCAGGGAATGGGGTTGGCGTCACGAGTACGATCTTCCCAGGATGACATCAGACATGCTGGACGTCTTGTCCCGGAAGCTGGCGGGGTGAGTCGGCCCGTCGCACCGTTCGCCTCGAGGCCACAGGATGATTTTCGGCATCGGCATAGACGACGTGGACGTGGAAAGACTCAGGCGGCGTCTCGGTGATACCGGCGGTCTCAAGGAGAGAGTGTTCACGCCGCGGGAGATTGAGTACTGCGAGTCCAGGCGAAGCAGCGCGCAGAACTTCGCGGCGCGCTTTGCCGCCAAAGAGGCGTTCATGAAGGCAGTCGGCACCGGCTGGCGGGACGGGTTGAAGTTTACCGACGTTGAGGTGGTTAACAACGAGAAAGGGAAGCCTGAACTTGTTCTTCACGGTGTGGCGAAACGTCTTGTCGACGAGAGCGGCATCACCAACGTCCAGGTATCCCTGTCACATATAAGGGATGTTGCCAGTGCCGTTGTCGCACTGGAGAAGTAAAGGGAAAATGGAGAATGACTAACATCGGGTCCTACGCCGAACGAGTCAAAAACTTCGATTGGTCAATTTCCGAGAAAGAGCTGGCGTTTAAGGACGGAAACGTCATCAACATCGGCTGGTACTGCTCCGACCGGATCTGCCAGTTGGGCATGGCGGACAAGCCGGCCCTGCTCTGGGAGAACGCGGCGGGACGGGAGAAGCGTTATACCTACGACGACGTCAGGCTGACCACCAACACCATCGGCGCGTTTCTCAGGGGCCTGGGGATCGGCGACGGGGACAGGGTGTGTCTTTTCATGGACAAAATCCCCGAGCTGTACCTCGGGTTTCTGGGGGTGCTCAAGATCGGGGCCATCGCCCAGCCGCTCTTCTCGGCCTTCGGTGACGAGGCGTTGCGCATCCGGCTCAGTGACGCCGGGACCGCGGCGATCATCACCCAGCGCAAGCACGTCGCCAAGGTCCGGAAGATGCTCGACCAGGTGCCCCATCTCAGGCACGTTATTCTTGTCGATTACGACGGGCGCAAGCCGCTTCGGGATCGGGAGGTTGCCTTTTCCCTGGAACAGGCCGAGCCCGTGCAGGAGTTGGAGATCTTCCCTACCAAGGCGGAGTCACCGTCCGTGCTTCACTATACGTCCGGAACGACCGGGCAGCCCAAAGGCGTCAAGCACGTTCACTATGCGCTGATCGCCCAGTACCTGTCCACCAAGTGGGTTCTGGACCTGCAGCCGGACGACGTATACTGGTGCACGGCCGACCCGGGCTGGGTGACGGGTACGTCCTACGGCATTATCGGTCCCTGGAGCCTGGGCGTCACGCAGTGCGTCCTGGATGCGGGTTTCTCGGCGGAGGCCTGGTACCGCTTCATTGAAAAGCACAAGGTCACGGTCTGGTATTCCGCGCCGACGGCCATTCGCTCGCTCATGAAGGCGGGCGATGACCTGGTGCGGAAGTTTGACCTTTCCTCGCTGCGGCACCTGGCCAGCGTAGGCGAGCCGCTCAACGCGGAGGCGGTGGTCTGGTCGAAGAACGTGTATGGGCATCCCTTTCTCGATACGTACTGGCAGACCGAAACCGGTTCGATCATGCTTACGAACTTCCCCGGCATGGAGATCAAGCCCGGTTCCATGGGTAAGGCTTTTCCGGGCATAACGGCAACCGTTCTGGACACCAAAACCTACGAGCCGATCACGGAGCCGGGCCGGGTCGGGCTGATCGCTTTCAAACCGGGCTGGCCGTCGATGATGCGGGCGTACTGGAACAACGAGGCCACGTACCAGGCCAAGTTCAGAAACGGCTGGTACCTTTCCGGTGACCGTTCGAGCATCGACAAGGACGGGTACTTCTGGTTTACGGGGCGTGACGACGACGTCATCAATACCGCCGGTCACCTGGTGAGTCCGTTCGAGGTGGAGTCGGCTCTGCTGGAACATGAGGCGGTCGCGGAGTCCGCGGTGGTGGCCAAGCCCGATGAAGTAAACATGGAAGTCGTGAAGGCGTTCGTGACGCTCAAGCCGGGGTTTGACGCCGGTGCCGACCTCGAGTTGAACATCATGAACTTCATTCGCAAGAAGCTCTCCCCGCTGGCCATGCCCCAGGAAATCGAGTACGTTGATTCGCTGCCCAAGACAAGGAGCGGCAAGATCATGCGGCGGCTGCTGCACGCGCGGGAGTGGGGCGAAGAGATCGGTGACATCTCCACGCTCGAGGATGACGAGTAGACGACGGATAGAAGTGTATAGGAGACGGTTATGGAAGACGCGAAGGACGTGGTCCTCAATTACATCATCGAGGAGTATCTTGAAGAAGAGGATGACGAGATAACCTACGACACGCCGCTTATTTCCGGTGGCATCGTCGATTCCTTCTCCATGGTTTCCCTCAAGCGGTTCCTGGAGAATAAGTACCAGATAAGCATTCCCGACGACAAGGCCACGCCGGAGGCGTTTGACACCGTCAACAGCATCGTGGCGCTGGTGAAATCCTTCCTCGGATAGGCGTGCGGACTGCCGGCTCGCAGTCAGGCGGACCGCGCCGAGTTTGGAATCCGGTCGGCGCCCGAGCTGTGGGACCCGAGGGCCGGGGCGAAGAGACCGAGTGTTGCATGAGGAGTTAAACAATGGGTTACAGTGACAAAGTCAGGGCAATATACCAGGAACAGATCAAGGAAATTCAGGACGCCGGGCTGTTCAAGCAGGAACGGTTCATCCATTCCTCCCAGGCGGCGGACATCGAGGTCGAATTCCCCATCGGCTCGTCGTTGAAAAAAGTCATCAACATGTGTGCCAACAACTACCTGGGGCTTTCCAGCCACCCGGAGGTCATCAAGGCGGCGCACGACGGGCTGGAGACGCGCGGCTACGGCATGTCTTCCGTCCGGTTCATCTGCGGCACGCAGGACATTCACCATGAACTCGAGCGGAAAGTGAGCGAGTTCCTGGGCACGGAAGATACCATCCTGTTTCCCTCCTGCATGGACGCCAACGCCGGCGTGTTCGAGGCCATCCTCGGCAGCGACGACGTTATGATCTCGGATCGTCTCGTGCACGCCTCGATCATCGACGGGATGCGGCTGTGCAGTGCCGTGCACGACACCTTCAAGCACTCCAACATGCAGCACCTGGAATCAAAATTGCAACTCCACGCCGACAAGCGATTCAAGGTGGTCATTACCGACGGCGTGTTCTCCATGGACGGCGACACGGCCAAACTCGACGAGATCGTCGAGCTGTGCGAGAAGTACGACGCCATGGTGTTCGTGGATGACTCCCACGCATCGGGTTTCATCGGCCGGACCGGCAGGGGCACTCACGAAAAATGTGGCGTCATGGGCAAAATCGACATCATCACCACAACCTTCGGTAAAGCCCTCGGCGGTGCCTCGGGGGGCTGCGTCTCCGGGCGTCGCGAACTGGTGGAACTGTGCCGCCAGAAGGCGCGGCCCTACCTGTTTTCCAACACCATCGCCCCGGTGGTTGTCTCGGGCGTGCTCAAAGTGCTCGATATCCTCTCCCGGAGCACCGAGCGGCGCGACAAGCTGGAAGCCAACACGGCGTACTGGCGCAAAGGCCTGGCCGAGGCCGGCTTCGTTCTCAAGGAGGGCGACACGCCCATCGTCCCTGTCATGCTGTTCAACGCCAAACTCTCGCAGGATTTCTCCCAGGACCTGTACAACGAGGGAATCTATGCCATGGGTTTCTTCTTCCCCGTGGTTCCCCAGGGCCAGGCGAGAATACGAACGCAGATTTCAGCCGCCCACGAAACACATCACCTCGACAAAGCACTCGAGGCGTTCATCAAAGTCGGCAGGAAATACGACATCCTCGGCAAGACGAAGCAGGAGATCATCGAGAAATACGGAATGTAGACCGGCGAGTTGTTAGGCTGGGGCCCCTAATCCTGAATAGGTGGTAGTAATGGACAGCCCGTACGAGAACTATAACGCGGTTATCCCGCGTTTAGAGGCTAGCTTCTGGCTCACCGTTGGAGCCATCGGGGCTGCTCACGAAGCAAGAGCGGAGGAGGCCGCGGAGTTGGAACGCAAACTTGATCCGGCTGCGGAGTTGCAGCGCAAACTAGATCCGGCTGTTGAGGAAGAGGATTTGAGACAGCGGGTTGCGCTACTGTCGAGAACACTCCTTGTATACGGCGTGGTAATCCTGGAAGCAATGGTGAAGGACTATGCACGTTATCTTGTATTCAACAAGCGCCAGCCCGCCACCTGTCGAAAAATGCAGGACAGCATGCTTCCGGTGGAACCCACTTTTTCCGACAAAATGAAGGATGCGTCCGCTCTCAAGCATCAGCAATGGCAGAAGAAACTAATAGGGTGGATAAAGCAGGTTGGCCAACAAGTTGGCGGTGATCAGGGACGGGACTCGCGCTTTCTCGCTGTCAGGGAGGCCATTATCAAGCGATGCATGGACTTTAGTCACTGGACTATCGTGTACAAATGCTGCATTATCCGGAACCTTGAGGTCCATAATAATGGGCTTATGAACGAAAGGAATCACAAGTGCGCGCCTATTTGTGATATAGGTCAAAAGCCCAGTTGGGACTGGGAACTGGTCAGAGACCTGTTCACGGCGCTGGATCTCTTGAACGTTCATCTCAGTGAGACAGACGTTATACAAACGGGCAGTATATGAGATCACTCAAAGACAAGGTTGTCGTCATCACCGGGGCCTCGCGCGGTATCGGTGCCGCCATCGCACGGGTCATGGCCGGCCAGGAGGCCCAGCTGGTTCTGTGCGGGCGGAACAAGAAGAACCTCCAGAACGTGGCCTCATCGCTCAACCTCTCGCGCGGCAACTTCGTGACCGTCACCGCCGACGTCTCCAAAGCATCGGGCATGGCCCGGATAGTCAGGACGGCGTATGACAAGTTCGGCCGGGTGGACGTTTTCGTCAACAACGCCGGGGTGGGTATCGGCAAGCTGTTCATCAGGACCACGGAGAAAGAGTTCGATACCGTTATCAATACCAACCTGAAGTCGGTCTTTTACTGTTTCAAGGAGCTTCTGCCGCGCCTTCAGAAACAGGGCGGGGGCCAGATCATCAACGTTTCCAGCATGGCGGCCAAGCAGGGGACGCCCGGCCTGTCGGTCTACTCCGCTTCCAAGGCGGCGGTGAACGTGCTCAGCGAGGCGGTGGCCGGCGAGGTACGCAACGAGAACATCAAGATTTGCGTCCTGGCGCCGGCCTCGGTCGAAACCGGGTTCATGTCCAATTTGGCCCCGCGTGCCCGGGCTTCCAGCAAGGCGGCTCGCAAGCTCGCGGTGGAGGAAGTAGCCGACGCGGTTCTGTTTCTTGCCCGGCAGAACGAAAACGCGTGGGTATCGCTGGCCGAGATCCGGCCACTGTTCGTCAGAAAGTAAACACGCGGCCCGGCGGATTCGTCCCTGAAACAGAACCCGCCCCGGGCGCGCACCACAGGACGGGTTTCCCCCCTCACGCAGGGGAACAGCACACCAATTCCCCTACGTTGTCACCCACACGCAATACGCTTCCAGGCTGGCAAAGAGAGCCCTCATACAGAGTATGTAGCGGATGGATATGGTTGCTCTCTCTTCGCCTGTTACGCCTTGTCGCAGGCACGCAGCAAGGCGTTTACTACGGTGAATAGTATCGATAACATGGGTGGGGGTTCTGTATCAACTACTACAAAGTAAATATATCCGTCCCCTTGCTCGCTGTCAAGGCAAAACTTCGGCTTTCCACATAAACACTCCAAAAACGTTCCGCTGCGCTGCGTATGATCCGTGTTGACAGCACACGCCCGGTCCGGTATACTAAGAGGAATCACACGGCTTAACCTTATCCTTACAACGAGCATTGCATGGCCAGACATACAGTGACCCTTATACCCGGGGACGGCATTGGTCCGGAAGTCACGCAAGCCGCCGTCAGGGTGATCGAAGCTGCCGGTGTGGATATCGAGTGGGACGTGCAGGATGCGGGGCTGGCGGCAATTCAGAAGTATGGCGTGTCGGTGCCGGATTCGCTGCTTGATTCCATTCGCGAAAACAAGGTGGCGCTCAAGGGTCCACTGACAACTCTTGTCGGTAAAGGGTTCAAATCCGCCAACGTCACTCTTCGGCAGACCCTTGATCTTTACGTCAACTTGCGCCCGGTCAAGACGATAGGGGGAGTTCCAAGCCGCTTTGAGAAGGTTGATCTGGTTATTGTTCGTGAGAATACCGAGGATTTGTATTCAGGCATTGAAAGCGTTGTGCAACCGGGAGTGACGCAGGCGATCAAGATTATCACCGAGAGGGCATCCGAACGCATTGCCCGCTGGGCGTTTGAGTACGCCCGCCGGCACGGCCGCCGCAAGATCACTCTGGTGCACAAAGCCAACATCATGAAGATATCGGACGGGCTGTTCCTTCGCACCTTTCAGAGGATCGCAGTCGAATATCCGGATATAACCGCCGAGGACAAGATCGTCGATGCTCTGGCCATGCACCTCGTGATGGACCCGGGCAGGTTCGACGTGCTGTTGCTCGGCAACCTTTTCGGCGATATCGTATCTGACCTTGCGGCCGGTCTTGTCGGCGGACTGGGCGTCGTGCCCGGCGCCAATATAGGCGAAAAGTACGCCGTTTTCGAGGCCGTGCACGGCACCGCTCCCGATATCGCGGGGAAAAACCTGGCCAACCCCACGGCCGTCCTGTTCTCGGCTCTGCTCCTGTTACGTCACCTGGGCGAGGACGAGGCGGCGGACCGTATCTGGAAGGCCGTGGTGCTCACGCTCGCCATGGGGCACTGCATGACCGGAGACCTGGGCGGCACTTGCTCCACCACGGAGTTTACGGAGGCAATCGTTAATGAAATCAGGGGTCGAGGGTAAACCGCCCCGTGGCGGCAAGAAACGGACTCGGGAAATCAGAGGAGACTTGCCATGAGTCGCGCCATACTGTACGTCGTTCTCGTATCACTGGCTGCGTGTGTCGTCACCGCCCAGCAGCCATTCAGGGTGGGTGATCCCGTGCCTGACTTCCGGCTGCCTTACGCCACCGCGGATACAATCAATTTTGACGGTATCGGGTCGAAGGATCTGGCCGAAACGCGCTATATGCTTGCCTTCTACCCGGCCGACTGGTCCCCCGCCTGCACGAAAGAAATCTGCGGCTTCCGCGACGCCGTCAAGGAATTCGCAGAACTGGCCGTTGAGGTTCTGCCCGTTTCCGCCGACCTTGTTTTCTCGCATCACGAGTGGGCCAAACAACACAAGCTGCCGTTTAAACTCCTGTCCGATTACACCGGGAAGTTCGGCCGAAGACTGGGCGTGTACCGGCCCGAGCAGGGAATGTTCCGGCGTTCGGTGTTTGTTGTTGGACCCGACGGCCGGTTTGAGTATATCGACTTTGACTACTCGATCACGGGCGACGCTGACTTCATTGCCCTGAAGGAGGCGCTGGCCCGATTGAAAAAGTAGGACCGCCCTGGTACGCTGGTTGTAAATTGCGTTGCGCGGCCGCTTGCCGTCGCCGCAATTCTTTCTATATTAGGTAAACAGGACAGGACTTTTAGGAGGAAGTATGGCCACTGAGGGACTGCTTTGCTGGAGTTGTGGCCGCCCCACCGGTATCACCGGCAAAGTTTTCCGCAAGGATGAATGCCCCGACTGTATGGCCGCCCTGCGCTGCTGTCGCGGCTGTCGCCACTTTGACCCCATGCGGCGCGCCCAGTGCCGTGAGCCGGTTGAAACGACCGTCCGTGACAAGGAGAAGCCCAACTTCTGCGACTACTACCAGCAGCGGACGGTGGTCAAAACCCCCGGGGGGATTTCCACCATCACGGACACCAAGGATTCGCGCAAGAAGAGCTTCGACGATCTATTCGATGATTGAGCTGATCCGATCGTCCGAAGTTATCCCGGAGTGGAGTTATTCCCGATCCACGTGCGGGGCGGTGGGTTCGGCGGGCAGTTGCCACGCCTGCTTATTGGAGACTCTCGCTCCATTGCCGCATGTTCGCCTGATCGTGTTCGGCGCGATACCCTACCGCACCGATAAGCCTGAGGCTCTTCAGTCCCGCCGCCACCGGGCCGTACTTGGGGTGCTCGAATACAGAACCGTAACCCTCATCGAACTCAAACCCCACAGCCGGTTCTGACGGCCAGCCTGACCGAGCCACAGACTCCATCAGCGACAGATACTTTGTGCCGCCGCGATCAGACGCCAGAAAGAGCAGCAGCGTGTCGCCGTCCCGCACATAGCTCGATGTGAACACCTCGTCCAGGCCGGCGATCTCAAGGAAACTCGCGGGATAGTATTTATCCGAGGGAATGATCCGGTCTGCCTCGGGGAACAGGGCAAACGCCTCCGGCACCCAACCGGAATCGCCGATCAGTGTCGAAATCGTGACCGCCAGCAGACGCATGGCGTCGGCGGCCGCTTCGCGTTCATCTTCGGCCGTCAGCGAAACAACGCATTCTCTCTGCGTGAAGTGCATGGCGTTGCCCCGGACGTATCCTTCGGCGCCGAGCCGGAAGGTGGTGATGCCGTCCGGCCTTGACGCGGCATAAAGCCCGTACGCATCGTTGCTGGTTGCGAACTGCGCGATCTGAGCCGATATCTCGATGTCGCTCACCACATAATTTCTGGTGGAACGACCGACCAGGCCGAAGGCGAGGTACCGGGCTGCCGGTTCGCCGGGCATCTCGTGCGCCTCGGCCCGGAGAACCGTGACTGCCGAATCGGTCGGCCGAATCACCGAACTGCTGTCGGGAAGGAATCGTGCGGCCACAAAGGGAACATCGGAAGCGTCGGCCACGGATGGTTCCCGCGTGCTGTCAGCATCTTTCCTGCCGCACGAGGCGGCACACAACGTCGCTGCGAGCACGGCTGTCATGATGCAGAGCTTGCGGAACACGGCGGCCTACAGGTAATACAGTATAAGGATTGCGGTCAACAGCCAGAGGATTACGGTCACCAGTATCGGCCTGTCACTTATCAGGACCTGCGTCGGCGAGCCGCCCCTCTCTTCTTTGTGGATCAGGTACAGGTAGCGAAAAACCCCGTAGACCACGAACGGGATCGTCAGGTACAGGTTCTCCGTGCCCAGTTTTGTCGACACTTCAGTCGAAAACGAGTAGAGCATGTACATGACGACAACGGAAGCGGTGGTCACGCCGATGCATTGATCCAGGAGGTAGGGTGAGTATCGGCTGAGAATCCTGCGGTGCGCCACGGCACCGTCTTCGAGCAGAAGGAGTTCGTGGCGGCGCTTGCCGAAGGCCAGAAAGAGCGCCAGGAGCAGCGTGTTGATCAGGAGCCACTTGGATGCCGGCACGTCGACGGCCACCGCTCCGGCGTAGGCGCGCACCACGAAGCCCAACGCCACGGCCATGACGTCAACGATAACGACGTTTTTCAGCGCCAGCGAATAAAGCAGGTTCAGGCCGAGGAACACCAGCGCGACGACAAAGAAGTGCCCCCCGAGGAACCACCACGCTCCGACGAGGCCGACAGCTACCAGCAGGACGATCATCACCACCGCCTGAGGAGGGGCGACGGCGCCTGAAGCCAGCGGGCGCTCTTTTTTCAACGGATGCTGCCGGTCCTGTTGCCGGTCGATCAGGTCGTTGAAGGTGTAAACGGCGGACGACAGGAGGCAGAAGATCGCGGTGGCGATCAGGGCCAGTTCGGCCGACCTGGTGTGCCCGGCCTCTCCGGCAAAGACCAGTGCCGCCAGCACCACGCCGTTTTTCAACCACTGGGCGGGCCTGGCGAGCATGATCAGGTTTTTGAGCATATGCAAAGATATCAGTCGGCCGGGGCCCGGCCAAGTTTTTTAACCGGCGAACGGCAGTGCTCGTTCGAGGTCGAGATAAAACGTCTGAAGGTACCTGACGGCGCGGTCCGCCGTGTTGTCTATGGTTTCGTCGCTGCCTATAGGCAGATTCACGCGAACAAAGGCTACGTCCGTCGGACGCAGGAGCAGCGAGTTGACCATCAGGTTCCACTTGAGCGCAAACTCACTCCGGATCGTGCCGCTGCGCGTTTCAAACCAGTATAGCATGAGTTGTTTCTGCTCGCGGTCGCGTATTATCAGGCGGTTGACCGTCTTGTGGCCCCCGTCCGGGAGGGGCAGCCGGTACGGTTCCAGCCGTTCGATCTTCCAGCCGCTGCCCGGCAGGCAGTGTCTGGGTGAATGAATCTGGCTGCCGTATTTCTGCGATTGGAAATACCCGACGAACATCCAGTAGGCGTCACCCTCCGGTGAAACGTACAGCCGCAGGGTGGTGGTGTCGGCCTGCAGGATATCGTACGAGTAGTCGGCGAAACGGCGTTCCTGGCCCGTGTAGCCGTCGCGGGCGTACGGTATCTCGTCGAAGTGCGGCGATCCTCCCGGGGGCCTGTCGGCGTATCGCAGGTACCAGGCAAACGCCCCCCCCGCTATGATCAGGATCGAGGCGATCAGGACGTACCGTCTCATTTGAATACCCGCCTCACCACCGCTCCTGCGACAAACAGGCAGATGAATGAAAACACAAACACGGACAACCCCAGCAGGGAGTGCAGCGGTTCGGCGGTCACCTCGATGGAAATCGCCGAGACAAGCAGAGCCGTGACGAAAACGCGGAAGACGTTGGCCGCGACCGCGATGGGCACCGTGCTGACAAAAACGATGGCCTTGGCGGCGAGGCGACGTTGCGTCAGGTAGGCATACAGGGCGCCCAGGGCCAGCAGGGAAACGAGCGACCGTATCCCGGAGCAGGCGTCGGCCACCTCCAGCGAATTGCCCGCCAGGTGAATTATGTTCCCCTGGCGCACGACTCCGAGGCCGACGACCTTCAGCAGTACGACCGTGATTTTCGTGGCCAGGGTTTGCATAGGGAAGGCGACGGCGTAGTACAACACGTACGGGATCGGAACCATGAACAGCAGGAAGAAAAACGCGAACCAGCTTTTTCTGATCACCTCGCGTCCGTACAGGCAATAAACCAGGCCGAACAGGCTGAGGATGAACGAGACGCGCACCGTGAAGTACTCGGCGGCCCCGGTGCCGACAAGCAGCAGCAGCAGGCCGGCTACAAGGAGAACCAGTCCGCCCGCGGCAGGACTCGTCCCGGTGCTGCCCAGCCGGTGGCGGTTCTTCCACAGGAGATAGCCGGAAACAACGGGCACCAGAAAGCCGTGGGAGTAATTGGCGTCCTGATACCACTCCGTCACGAGATCATACAGGACCGGAAGGTAGGCGGCCGCCAACAGGAGGAACGGGGCGGTCCGCAACCAGGGGGAGTAGCGGCTTTGTACCGCGGTAACTTCTGACATGGCAAGGTCCGGTTTAATATCCCTGCGTTTGCGAAAACTGCTCTAAGGGCCTAGTCGACACAAGGCCGGGCCGCTTTAGCCGACGGTCAGGCGGCGCGGGCACGACGCGATTCGCCGCAAAAAAAACGGTGGGCTTCAGGGCCCGTTTTGCCTACATTTCGGCGGCGGTTCTTTTATGATCAAGAAACGACGTCAGAAAGGCAAACAGAATCATTACGCCCTGTTGCTCAATCGCCGGGCGGGCGGCTTCGAGCGACGGGTGGTCGAGCGGCTGACGGCGGCGATTCGCCGGGCCGGCGCCCACTATACGGTTCTCGAACCGGAGTCGGCTACGGATCTGCTGGCCATGGCACAACAGGCCGCCGGCGTGAGACGACGCCATCGCTTTCTGTCGCAGAACATCAGTCGACGGGGGCCCATCACCGCCCTGGTCGCTTGCGGTGGTGACGGGACGTTCAATCTCGTGGCCCGGGCGGCCATGGATGCAGACCTGCCGGTGGGTGTGCTGCCGCTCGGCAGCCTGAACAATATCGCGCGTTCGCTGTGCGGATCGGTCGATCCCGGCCGGGCCATCCAGAGCATTCTCTCAGGTAACTACCGGAAGTTTGACGCGGGTCGCGCCGCGACCCAGCCCTTCTTCGGCTCCGTCGGCCTCGGTTTCACGGCCGAGCTGACCCGCCTGCTAAAGGAGAAGAAACTGCCCCGTTTCGGTATCGGCTGGGCGCAGCTGGCCAATCGCGCCGCCGCCAGCGTCTCCGTGACACCCATTATCGTCAAGGTGGACAGCTTCCGCTTTGAGGTCAGCCCGCTCATGCTCAACGTCAACCTGCTGTCGTACTCGGCGGGCCTGCCGTTCTCACCGGCCTCGGTGCCGGATGACGGTCATGCGGAGGTAATCTTTGACAGGGGAGAAGCCGTCGGAGGGTTCGGCGCCTTCGCCCGCCTCATCCATAACGGAAAGTATCTGTACGGAGATGACGTCCGAATGTACCGCGCCACTACCATCACGTGCCAGCCATCCCGGGGACGGAAACTGTACCTCGACGGTGAACTGATCGACCTGCCGACCAACGTGCTGGAGGTTCAGGTGAAGCCTCAGCAGGTGAAGGTCTTTTGCTGAAATGAAGCGCGCCGCTTACGTGCTTCTTCTCGCCGGTCTCCTTGGTCCCCCGTTGCATGCCGATACTACCGACGTGACCGCACCCGCACTGTCCGACACGGTGATCTTTCAGCCGGTACGGGATACCAGCCGCGCGGTCCAGGTGGCCAACCCGTCTGACTTCGAAAAGCACCTGACGCAGAACCCGACGGCAGCGCTGTTCAAGTCCATGCTGGTTCCGGGCCTGGGGCAGATCGGCAACCGCCGCTGGGTCAAGGCGGCGGTGATCATCGGCCTGGAGACGTGGTTTATCGGTTCAGCCGTTCATTACGGCCGGCAGGCCGCCGACTTCCGTGACCAGTGGGAAAACGCAACCGGCCTTCAAACCCGGCGGATTCTCTACGATCTTTACGAGGACCGCCGCGACGAGCGCAACAAGTTCACGTGGTTTGCGGGTGTCACGATTTTCGTGTCCATGTTTGACGCTTACGTGGACGCCCATCTTTCGGGATCGCCCGGGGACCGGCGTAACGATCAGGTGGACTGGGACGTGGCGCCGGACGGCCGGGGCGGGGTCCGTGCGCTCGTGACTTATCCGTTCTAATCGCTCAGTATGAAGTCTGTGACGTCCAGTTCGTAACGGGACGGATCTATCTGTCGGATAATCTTCCGGGCGGCGTGTTCTTCCTGTGACAGGTCCACCCACAGCGGCGTGTCAAGCAGACCCTGCCGGTCGCCCACCACCTTGACGTACGGGCGCGCCCTGTCCACCTCGTTGTTTGCCAGCACCAGCGCGATCTCATCGGTGTTCAGCAGGACGAGGGAACCGGCCGGGTAGATGCCGATAATGTCGTTGAACAGCTTCAGGAGGAAGGGGTCAAACTTGATTTTCATCTGGTAGCGCAGTTTCTTGAATACGACGTCCGGGCTCAGCGCCTTCTTCAGATACACCCGACCGGAGGTAAGGGCGTCAAAGGAATCAACTACCGAGATGATCCTGGAGAAGAGGTTGGGCGGCCGTTTCTGGTAGTGCAGGACCGGGTAGCCGGTGAAATCGTTGTTGATGTGGTGTTCAAACGTGCCCCGCGCGGCCCGGGCCGTGTGGGCGTCGAGTTTCAGGTTGCGCAGCACCGTCTTGGCGCCGAGGATCGGGTGGTACTGCATCTGGATCCAATCGTCCTCGTCAAACGCTTCCGGTTTGCTGATCAGGTCCTTGGGTAGCCTGACCTTGCCGATGTCGTGGAAAAGAGCCGTGAATCCGAGCTGTGACAGGCGCGAGCGGTCCAGTCCCAGCTTGATGCCGAGCGTGAGAGCGTATACGGAGACGTTCGTCGAGTGCGCGTACGTGTAGTCGTCGAAGTCCTTGATGGCCGTGAGTTCGAGCAGCGATGATTCGTCCCGGGTGATGTGATCGATCAGCGAGTGCACGACGCGCTTGGTCTTGGAGATATTGATATCGCGGTCTTCCATGGTGTTGACAACCACTTCCTGGACCACCGCCACGGCCCGGAAGAACGTTTTGCGTGCCATGCTGCGAAAACGGCGCCGTATCTCCTCGGCCAGCAGCGGCTCCTCGTCGTCGATGTCTTTCGCCGAAAGCAGTTCAACGCACTCCAGCCCGTTCGACTTCAGCGTGGCCGACAGGGATTCCAGGTTCCCGGTCGTCGGCTTGACCGTCGCCATGTAAGTGAAAAAGCCGGCCACCTCGTCCTTGGTGATCTCCTGGAAAAAGGTGGCACCGCCTATGCCCAGCATTTTCCATTCGGCGACTACGCCGGCGGCTCCCGACGGCCCGGCATCGTCAAACCTGACCAGCCGGTTGTTTACGAAATACCGGCTGGCCACCCGTTTCACTGTCACGTCGCCTTCGGCTTCCGACAGGGATGCCAGCAGGCCATAGAAGTTGTCGAGCTGGTTGCGAAAAGCGGCGTTGTTCTCATCGATAATGCGGGCCGTTTTGTACAGCACGAAGAAGGCGTTTACCAGCCTTTCCTCGGCCTGGCCGGCCAGCAGGCGTCCGGCGATCTGACCGACGGCCTCAGTCATCTTTTCCTCCGTAGATGAGTTCCCGGCGTCGCTTTAACGCCTGTACGGCCTGCCGTTTGATATCCGGTCGCCAGCTCGACGAGAGCTTCAGCAGGGCGCGCTCGCACCGCTCGCTTCGATTGTGGCTGAGGGCCTCAAAAGCCGCGGTCCGATAGGCCCTAAGGTTCCTGTCTCGTAACGGGTTGGGTTTCGTTATCAGGTGCATGAGATATTCCACCGCCCGGTCGCCCCCGAGCACGGAGTACGCATTGAGCACCCTCTGCTGGTCGGGACCCTCCAGTTCGCCGAACGAATCGTCGTTCAGTACGTCGGTGATGGCAACGAAAGCCGCCGGTCCGCGCCGGGCCACGATAGAGTTGACCGCCTCCTTGCGAACCTCCGGATCCTTGTCACGGGCGCCACGCTTGAGCAGTTCCAGGGCCTGCTCGTGGGTGCAGTCCAGCAGCGACGACACCAGCGCCAAGCGTACTCGCCTGTCTTCGTGGTCGACGACGTTCTTCACCTGGTTAAGCGCCGGGCCGTCGCCGATCCGGCAAAGGATGATGACGGAATTGCGCACGACGAACCACCGTTTGTCGAACAACCCCTTGGAGACGAGCTGCAGATTTTCGCGGCCTCGCTCAGCCAGGAAGTCGCACAGTGATTCTCGGTGATTCCGCTGTGTCAGTTCACCCAGCAGGTCAGTCAGACCGGCCAGGGCCTCCCAGTCGAAGAGGTTGAGATACCGGCGCAGGTCGGCCGCAGCGATATCAGGGAGTTGATTGAGCGCCTCGCACAGGATTTTCAGGCGGTCTCGACTGCCCGCCGTGATGCGGGCATCTTTCAGCCGCTCGGACCACAGGGGCTTGTCCGGACGGATGCGTTCTTCAAGTGATCGGAAGTAGCCCAGCACCCGCCCCGCGTACACGAGTCTTCCCGCTCGAATGAACTCGCTCATGACCTTCTCGGAGACCGTCACCGCCTCGTCGAAGCTGGCCATGTCTCCTTCCTGGTGCAGTAACTCCCTGAGCAATTCGGTGGTTGATTCGTATATGTCAAAATCGGCGTCGTCCCGGGCGATTTGCTGCACCTGCAACTCTTCTTCCTCGGAAAGCCTCGACTCGTCCTCAAGTATCAGGGTTGTATCGGGAGTTGCACGCTGGTCCGACGGATCGAGATCGGCGAATCCCATGGCATTGGCCGCCTCGACGGTCCTCAAGCCCTCACGGTCGCCCACTTGCTCGTCAAAGACCGTCCGCCCGGGACCGGTCGGAGGTCCGCCGTCGGCGTCCTCTTGCTCGGCCGGCCTGAAAATGGCCTCGTAGTTCTCGGTTCTCTCGCTCGCCATCTGCGAACCCTCGATACCGCCGGCCTCTCGATTGCTGAACAGTTCCTGGACTCTGAAGTCACCATCGTATTCGGACAGCGCCAGGTCCTCAACGGTCGTAAACGTAATCCCGGTCAGGCCGGCTTCCCAAAGCATGTTGACCAGGTCGCGGCTCCTGTTGGGCAGGTTGACGTAGTCTTTGATCACGTTCAGGAACAGGTGAATCTGCGGGGTGTCAAGGCCTTCGCGGAACGTCAGATCGGTGATACCGGTTTCGAAGAACAGGCCGGCCAGGCTCTCCTGCTTGGAGCGGTCGATGAACGCCGTCTCACCGTCGAGGGCCAGGCGGTCACGCTCTACGGTGATCCGTATACTGCCGCAGTCCTGGACCAGCGACTCGAGCTTCTCGGCAAACGTCCGTCGCATGCACTCGGGAAGCGGGTTCCCCTCCGGGTACATGGAGACGACCTTGATCACTTTCAGGAGGTCTTTGAGGATCAGCCGGACGTCCTGAAGGCGCTGCTCTTCTGTTGCGACCGTCGTTGTCATACTTCCAGCCTCTAAACAGCTTAGATCGGCAGGATGCCGCATCGTATTAACCGGGATCACGGCGAATGCAGAAACGGCCGGTCGCTCGCGACCGGCCGCCTGTGGAACGCGCGGGTTCCCTTAGAGCAGTTCGATTTTCTGGCGATGCCTGCGGACGTGTTTGGTGGCGTTGCGGGTGTCAAAGACGGCCCTGGCGTTATCCACGATCCACTGGTAGTCGTAGCCGCTGTGGTCGGTGACAACGACGACCAGATTGACTTTCTTGATCAGTTGAGCCGTCAGCCGGCTCGATTTCATGACGCCGTCGCGCCACGCAAAGTGCGGGACAAAAGGATCGTTGTAGTAGACCCGGCAGCCCTTGTCTTCGAGCAGCTTGATGACGTCCAGGGCCGGGGACTCGCGGATGTCCTTGATGTCTCGCTTGTAGGCTACGCCGAGGATGAGCATGGCCGACTTGTTGAGCGCCCTGGCATGACGGCGGTTCATCATGGCACCGATCCGTTGGACCACCCACTCGGGCATCTGGCTGTTGATGTCGCCGGCCAGCTCGATGAACCGGGCGTAGTAATTGAGCGACTTGAGCTTCCACGACAGGTAGTGCGGGTCGATCGGAATGCAGTGGCCGCCCAGCCCCGGACCGGGGTAGAACGGCATGAAGCCGAACGGCTTGGTGGCGGCGGCGTCGATGATCTCCCACACGTCGATGCCCAGCCGATTGCACATGACCGCCACCTCGTTGACGAGACCGATATTGACCGACCTGAACGTATTCTCCAGGAGTTTTACCATTTCCGCGGCCTGGGTCGACGAGACCGCGTGCACGTGCGGGATGGTCTTTTCATAGAAGGCCTTCGCGACCCGCGTGCAGTCGCGGGTGACGCCGCCGACTACGCGGGGAGTGTTACCGGTGGTGTACTTCGCGTTCCCCGGGTCGACGCGTTCCGGTGAGAAAGCAAGGAAGAAATCGGCGCCGACCTTGAACCCCTTCCTGTCAATGAGCGGCAGGATCAGATCCTCGGTCGTGCCCGGATAGGTCGTGGACTCCAGTACCACGAGCGTTCCCTTCCGGATATACTTCTTTACCCAGTCCATGGCGGCCAGGATGAAGCTGACGTCGGGATCTTTGGTCTTGGACAGCGGGGTCGGAACACAGATGGAAATCGTATCCATCGTCGACAGCGCTTTCGGGTTGCCCGTGGCGAGAAAGCGTCCCGAGCGCACGGCCTCACGAACGCGTTCGTCGGGCACGTCGTCGATATCCGATTTCCCCGCGTTGAGTCGCTTGATTTTCTCGCTGCTGATGTCGAAGCCGGTCACTCGGAACCCGGCCTCGACCAGGGCCATCGACAGCGGCAGCCCCACGTAGCCCAGACCGATAACACCGGCCCTGGCTTTTCGATTCTTGATCTTCTCGAGCAGCGTATCAACAGCCCTGGGTTTCCTGTGGCGTGTTTCTGCCATAAAACTTCTCTCCCGTGCGCGCCGATTATGCTTTGCCGACCTTGCTCCGCCAGTACTCCAGCGTGTCACGCAACGTCGTTTTGAGTTTATATCGGATTTCAAAACCGACCGATTGAGCCGCCTTCCGGTTGCTGCCCCTCAGGACGGGGATTTCCGCCTTACGCAGCCGGGATTCGTCAACCTTGACGGTAACTTTGCCGGTCGAAAAAGACAACAGGGCATCCAGCATCTTCTGGATTGACACCGCCCTCCCGGAGCAGAGTTGGTATACCTCGCCCGGCCGGCCTTTGAGCGCGATCAGCCGATAGCCGCGGACTATGTCGCGGACGTCGGAGAAGTCTCTGCGCGCCGAGAGGTCCCCCACTTGCACCCGCGGTTTTTGCCTGCCCGCCTCGATCAGGGCCACCTGCCGGGCGAATGACGGGATGACAAACCGTTCCGTCTGTCGGGGCCCGCTGTGATTGAAGGAACGTGATATCACCGCCGGAAGCCTGTGCTGTCGGTAGTGGTATCGGACCGCATACTCGGCGGCAGCCTTGCTGATACCGTACGGCGAGATCGGGTTTAGAGGCTGATTCTCCGTAAGGGTCCGGTTCTTCGGAGAAAAGATGCCATAGCAATCGGCGGAACTTACGTACACAAACCTGTTGAGCCGATCGAGCTGTCCGGCCGCAGCGAGCATGTTCAGGGTGCCCCGAAAATTAACCTCGACAGTAAGCGCTTCCTGTTCGTAGGACCTGCCTACCGAAGCTACCGCCGCCAGGTGAAAGACATACCCCGGTTTCAACTTCCGCAGCACCTTTTTGCACCTGTCACCATCGAGTATATCCAGGGGCACCAGCCGCAGGTCACTGCGGATGGCGGCGATATTGTCGGTAGGTTCGTCGTCGTAAATCGAGCCGGAAACGGTAAACCCGGAATTCAACAGTTCTTCGGCCAGGTATGAGCCGGCGAATCCGGCGATTCCGGTAATGAAGGCGTGCGGCTGGCTCATCGCTACTTCCGTTTGGACAGTCGCTCCATGTCGGCGTCCACCATCATATTGACCAGTTCCTCGAACTTCACGCGCGGCTGCCAGCCGAGCTTTTTGTGCGCCAGCGAGGCGTCGCCAAGCAAGAGATCAACCTCTGCCGGGCGGACAAAGCGCGGGTCTGTTACCACGTATTTCTTATAGTCCAGGTCAACCCGGGCGAAAGCCTGGCGGACGAAGTCCTCGACCGAATGCGTTTCGCCGGTGGCGATAACGTAATCGGCGGCTTCGTCCTGCTGAAGCATCCGCCACATGGCCTCGACGTAGTCCCCGGCGAATCCCCAGTCGCGTTTGGCGTCAAGGTTGCCAAGGGCCAGTTTGTCCGCCATACCGAGCTTGATCCGCGCCGCGCCGTCGGTGATCTTGCGGGTGACGAATTCCAAACCCCGGCGTGGCGACTCATGGTTGAACAGGATACCGGAACTGGCGTGCATGTTGAAGCTCTCGCGGTAGTTGACCGTAATCCAGTGGCCGTACACTTTGGCCACCCCGTACGGTGAGCGGGGGTGAAACGGTGTCGTTTCCCGCTGCGGGACCTCGTGAACCTTGCCGAACATCTCCGATGAGGAAGCCTGGTAGAACCGAATGTTCTTATCGATCAGACGGATTGCCTCGAGCACCTTGGTCACTCCCATGGCGTTGAACTCACCGGTCAGAGAGGGTTGAATCCAGCTGGTGGGCACGAATGACTGTGCCGCCAGGTTGTAGACCTCCTGCGGCTGATGTTTCTGGATCGTGGTGATGATCGAGAGCTGGTCGAGAAGGTCAGCCTGAACCAGCGTCAGCCGGTCCCTGATGTGCTCGATTCGTTCGGAAGATTCGGTGGACGAGCGGCGGACCATGCCGATAACCTCGTAGCCCTTCTCCAGCAGCAGGTCGGCCAGGTACGATCCATCCTGCCCGGTAATACCGGTAATCAATGCGCGCATGTCTTCTTATCCCTTTGCTCGATTTTTACTGGCTTATACACAAGTATCGGCCGTCTGCCCGGCATTCTCTCTTTCGGGCGCCGGGTCAGGCACGAATATACGGGCCCCGTTGCCGGAGGTCAAGCCGCCTGCGGCGGGGTCTCGTTCCCGATTGACTATGGCGGCCCCGTTGAATATGTTCAGAACATGAGAAGGGGAGGCGTGGTGTTTACCCGGATTGTGCCGATCATTGTGCTGCTGCCGCTCATGCTGACGGCCATTGAGGTCAGCCAAAGAGGAGCTCGTATGGATGCCGACCAACCGACCGCTGATTCGCTGCTATACAGCGCCGACGAAATCTTCCAGCAACGGGACTACGAGCAAGCCCTGCTTAAATACGAGGAAGCCCTCGGGCGGGCGCGTGAGGAGTTCAATCGATCCGTCGAAACAGAGACTCTGGCGCAGATGGCCCGGGTGAACCTGCTTCTGGGCAATATCGACGAGGGGAAGGAATGGCTCTCCAGGGCGGCCGAAAGGGCCAATGATAGCGATCCGATGGGTTGGTCGCGATATCTGGGCGTCAGGGGACGCTATGAGTGGAAGGCCGGCGACTTGGCCGCGGCGCGCAAAACTTTTGATGAGATGTTCGCCTACTGCAACACCAACGCCCTGTGGCCCCGGGCCGTCGATGCCGCCCATATGATAGCCATCGTCGCAAAGAATCCTGAGGAACAGATCGAATGGGGGCAAAGAGGGATTGAGGTTGCTGAGGCGGGCAGCGCCGAGCACCAGCTCGGCCCCCTGTGGAACAACCTCGGCAGCACTTACTACGATCTCAAGCAGTTCGACAGCGCCCTGTCCTGCTACCTGAAAGCGCGGGAATACCACTGGCAGTTCTCCGGTGAGGTCGAAAAGCTCTTCGCCGACTACCACGTCGGTATGTCTTACCGGCTGGCAGGCAATCCGGAAGAGGCGGAAAAGTGGTTGCGGCCGGTTCTGGCCTGGGCGGAACGCCTCGAACTGCATTCGGCGATCGGACAGGCCCTGGAAGACCTGGCGGAGATCCGGATCGCCCGCGGGCAGACCGCCGAGGGCCTTGAAATGCTGAAACGGGCCCGCCTGGAATACAAAGAGGCCGGGTTCGACCAGAGCTGGCCCGCCGTCTGGGACCACATCAACGAGCGCATCAAGCAACTCGGGGGTTGAAAACACCGGTCGGCTCACCGTCCGGGCGAATGACCGCACAGGAAACGCTTTCATTATTCCGGTGATAAACGGCGATGAATCTGATCCTTCGGCGGAGCGGCGTTGCTCGGGTGGCGGGTCAGTTTGGAAGTTGATATGCTGTTTCTTGACAGGTCGATTATGTAATGAATGGGGGCTGCGGGCGCGTACCACGCTCAACCCTACTTTTCAGCGGGTACTAGGAAACAGAAGCATTTGGCGTTCTTCGGATAAATCCGTTTGCCGCTACGTACAATGTAACGACAGAACACCAGCTTCATGCCACGTGGCACTTTAATTGGCGTCTTCGCCATAGGCTCTCACCTCCTCCTTTGTTTAAACTCCGGCACCTCGTCCCTCGGTGGGAAGCCAAAAGCCCCTCACCGAGGGGAGGGCGGGAGTCTAAGCTGAAGGAGTGAAAGCCAAACGGGGCGCCGCATTGCGCCCAGCAGCCTCTCAGGAAATATAGTGGACATCTTGGGTGATGCAAGGTTATTCTCTGCCTGCTTCCTGCCTTCATAGCGCCAGTATGATATCTCCAATGCTCCAACGGTGTTTGGTCACGCCAGCACCCACATCGCCAGTAGGTCTTAGAATCACCCAAATCCCAGCAAGTTTGAATCACAGGAAATGCAGGACAACCGCATACCCAGCGTTTTCGATTGGTTTCGAAAACCGGTTGGTCAGGTGGTTAAATCGACGCATGCCCTTACGTGCCGCGAAGCGAGAAGCCCTTGAGTCGTCGCGCCTTTTTTCATAATTCTCTTGCCATAAGCAGCATAATGACCGATATTTGTTGTAGCGGGCGGCCGGACTCGAACCGGCATTTTCTGGATGGGAGTCCCAACGGTTTACCGTTAACCTACGCCCGCTCTGTACTGGTGGAGCCGGCCGGGATTGAACCGGCGATTATCAGGTGCAAACCCTGAGATCGTCACCAGACCGGCCCCATGCACCACAAGTTAGGCTCAAGCTCTCCATGAGCTTGAGCCTCGTTTATTCCTGCTCCTCATCTGCGGTCTCTCTTTTCTTCAAATAGAGAATGAGCGTCCACACGGCTTTCTGCTCTTCCTCTGTCATCTGGTCCGGGTCCAGGATGTCAATCAAAACGTCCTTAGCAGAAGGTTCCGCAAGCGATTGATCATACCTATTTCCGTTGGCCGGTTGTGATGGTCGCATCGGCTTGGTGCCTTTTCGCGGAGACCTCCGTTTCGTCGTTCTACGCTCACGCGACATTCTCTTGAGATACGGTGACAGCTCGGCACCTGCTTCTTTCGCGAGTGCCACGAAAAACGACCGGCATTTAGCCACCGTGTCTCCGGTAGCGCCTGCTTCTTGGAACCCATTGTTGAGTTGATCTGGCGTGGTCTGGGCGATGTCAATTCCGCTCTCACCAAGGAAACTATACGTCCGTTCGAACAGTTCTCTGTACTGCGCCCTCCTACTATCAGCATCCGCTTGCACCAGACTCCTAAGCTCCTCCGACGGCACACCCGCTTCGTCGATGAGTCTCATGAAACGGAGCGCTCCCATCAAGTAGGAGCGCATTCCACCTGACATGGATGGCATAACGCTTGGATCGATGCGTGACGGCATTGCTTGCTTTAGGACATTTAAGAAGTTAACGAATGTCCGCCAAGGAACGTACGGCGGTAGGGCCTTCTTCACTCGCTCTCCGTTTGGCATTACCATAACGCGGCTCCTTTACCCTGTGGTTTATACTTGTCAGCCAAATTATGCGCTATGGGCTCTGCGGAGTCAAGTAAAAAGTTGTTCGAAAACCTAGGAATCTTAGCCCTATCTTAGTATGCGCCGTCTATTCCGGACAGAAGAAGCCGTAGGATAGCAATAGATAGATAGGCTGCCGCGAATATTGGCTGTGCTACTAGATTCCCGCAGATCCTTGATTAAGCCGTTGCAATCGCGTATCGTATTGCTGCCCAGTAGGTTGCGTGATTCGATAAATCGATCGTCAGTTGCGGCTAATCGGGATTCGCAAATGTTACTGATTCCAAGCGAATGTAAGCTATGATGTTACGCAAGTAGAGGCAGCAGACGGATTAGAGCAGACCGGCGGAAAAGCCGGCCTTGGAGTTCACTTTTTGCGGTTTTCTGGTCGTTGCTAGTGCTGCTGTCTTTGCCGCAGCAGGGCAGCGCCTGTCGGTAGGGCTTTTGGCCTTGGGCTTGTGTGGCTTTGATACTCCGGGGGGCAGGATTAGGGGTCGCAGAGTACTCGGGAGCGGTGTGGCTTGACGTGGCCAATAAGAAAGGTGCGGAGTTGAACTGGGTTCGGCGGGTTATTTCGGAGGTAACGGTGTCAGGGGAAACCTGCAAGTCAGGCAATGTGCTAGTCGGCTTAGGGAACTGCTCACCGTGAGCAGCTACGTTGGTGCGCGAACGGTTGCAGGCTACCGGCATTTTGCGTACCTTCTTCGTAAAGACAGGAATCAGCCAAAGGGCGAGCGCACTATGGAATACCGTCGAGTAGGAAAGTCGGGCCTCAGGATTTCGGAGATCTCACTCGGTGCCTGGTTAACGTACGGCTCCTCGGTCGACGGCAACGCCGCCGGGGAGATTGTCAGGGCCGCAGTGGAGGAAGGCGTCAATTTCATCGATATCGCGGATATCTATGCCAAGGGCGAGGCGGAGAAAGTGGTCGGTGCCGCCATCAGGGATTTCAAGCGTTCGGATCTCGTGATTTCCAGCAAAGTGTTCTGGCCCATGTCCGACAACGTCAACGACCGGGGGCTCAGCCGCAAGCATATCACTGAATCGGTCGAAAAATCTCTGCGCCGCATCGGCACCGATTACCTCGATATCTACTTCTGCCACCGTTTCGATCCGGAGACACCGGTCGAAGAGACGGTGCGGGCTATGAGCGACCTGGTGCAGCAGGGTAAAGTCCTCTACTGGGGGACGTCCGTCTGGGAAGCGGAGCAGATCGAGCGCGCCGTGGCGGACGCCCGCGAGTGGAAAGGCTATCTTCCGGCCGTGGAGCAACCGCGCTACAATATGCTCGACCGGCACATCGAAGAGAAGATAATGCCGACCTGCGCGCGGCACGGCATGGGACTGACCGTCTGGTCACCCCTGGCCCAGGGGCTTTTGACCGGCAAGTACAATGACGGCGTTCCGAAAGGTACGCGCGGCGGCGAGACGATGTGGCTGGCCGGAGATATGGGCCCGCAGAATATCACCCGGGTCAGAAAGCTCGGCGAGTTGGCCGACTCCCTGGGCATGGCGACGGGGCAACTGGCCCTGGCATGGATTCTCCGGCGCCCGGAGATAAGCTGTGCCATCACCGGGGCCACCAGGGTGTCGCAACTCAAGGAAAACCTCGCCGCCTCCGGCATGACTCTGGACGCGGAGACGCAAACGGCCATTGACGGGATCCTCGGGAGCGACGAGAGCAGGCAGCGGCCGTAGAATGTGATTCCGTGTGACCCTGTTCGTCCTTACTTTTGCCTTGACATATTGAAAGGGTCGTGCCACGGTGCCGCCGGCACGGCGCGGTCCGAACCAACTGCATACCCGGGAGGAAACCATGTTTACAGCAGTTGCCGATTTCGAAAAGACCTGGGCCCAGGAGTCTCAGGGCACACAGAAGGTTCTGAACGCCCTGACCGACGGGTCCCTGTCGCAGAAGGTTGCCGACGAGCACCGCACGCTCGGGCGCGTCGCCTGGCACATTGTTACCAGCATTGCAGAGATGATGCCCCATACCGGCCTGAAAATGGAATCGGTTAAGGCCGATGCACCGGTACCGAAAAGCGCCGGGGAGATCCGGTCGGCGTATGAAGCCGTGTCGGACGAACTGGCCCGGCAGGTGAAGGCCAACTGGCACGACGACACCCTGCAGGTCGAGGATGAATTTTACGGTGAGACCTGGAAGCGGGGGCTGACCCTTGATATCCTGGTGCGGCACGAAGTGCACCATCGTGGCCAGATGACCGTGCTTATGCGGCAAGCCGGCCTGAAGGTCCCCGGCGTGTACGGCCCGGCCAAAGAAGAGTGGACCAGCTACGGCGCGCCGGAGCCCGAGGTATAACATCACTCTTGGTGGTTAAAAAGGCTCCCGGGAGTGCCCGGCCCGTAAGTCTGTGGCAGCAATTAGTGGTTCAGATGAAATGATTCGCGGTTGCGCTCCGGCTACAGCCAGCGCTTGAAGAATTTCAATATACCCTGGTCCCAGCCGACGCGGTGAGTTACGCCGGTCTTGAGGTGCTTCAATTCGTCCTTGTGCTCCAGGTACCAGCGGTGCGAGGCAATAAGGGCGTCCTGGTTGGAGTTCCTGGCTTTCCAGCCGAGCTTGTCCTCGATTCTCTTGGTTGAGACGTAGGAGTCCTTGTCGGCCGTTCCGTAGACCCACTTATACAGGGGAGAGATCTTCATGAACTCGAAGACGGCCAGCGCGCCTTTGACCAGGAGTGCCGGGGTCGGCATTACGCGCGCGCCGCTTTTTGCGAAATCACAGAGCGCACCCACGTCGATCTTGACCTTCTCGAAGTGTTGTGCCCCGATGTTGAAGATGTCGTTGGCCATGTCCGCCGGCGCCGAGCCGGCCAGCCAGATAGCTTCGATCAGGTCGGTAACCTCCAGAAGCTGGTACAGGTTCTCTCCCTTGCCGATAATGGGAATCCTCTTGCCGGAATCGACCCAGTCGTAGAGAATCTGAAACACGCCCAGCCGGGCCGTGCCGATAAACGTTTTGGGACGTATCACCGGGACGCACATGCCCTGTTCGCGAAACTCGGCGCACACGGCCTCGGCGGCTATCTTGCTCTCGCCGTATGCTCCCACCCCGTCAAGGGGGTCGTCTTCAACAAGGGGGTGTTTGTCCGGGACGCCGTAGACGGCCGTTGAACTGATAAAGATCGTCCGCTCGACGTTACACTTGCGGGCCTGCTCAAGGGTCGTGCGCGTGCCCGAGATGTTGGTGGACATGATCTCATCTCGCCGCCAGAGGGGCAGAGCCGCGGCACAGTGGATGATGATATCGATCCGGTTGTCGTGGATCAGCCGGTACATGGCCTCGGTGTCGCGGACGTCGACGTTCACCAGGAGGCAGTCCTCGGGGTACTCCGCCCTGATGAACGGGGCGATGTCGTTGAACGCCATGAAGGCAACGCCCCGCCTGGGAAGGTTCTGCGCCAGGTGATAGCCAAGAAAACCGGCGCCGCCGGTGACAAGAACGCGTTTGTCTTTCATAACCCTTGTTGTTACCGTATCGCCACTTGCTACAAGAAACAAAGGCCGCCGGGGAATGCCGCCCGGGGCCCGCAGCATACAGACGCCCGGACAGTATAACAGGTTTTCATGAAAAGGCAAGGGGCACGGCAAGGCTCGGCCGGATGGCTGCCCCGGGTTCCCGGGCGCGTATCATCCGAGTCAGACTATCTCGCAGGCAGTCTTGCAAACCGCCGTCATTTTCTTCCTGAACTTCGCCCTGAGATCATCGTTGGACGGCTCCAGCAGGTCGGCGGCATACTTTTCGAATTCGCGCACCAGTGTTTCGTGAAAGGCCTTTCGGTTCACGACCAGACCGTTTTCGTCGTCGGTGTATTCTACCAGCGGGATGTCGTCGTCCAAAAGGATCCTGGAGCTGCCCCGGACTTCCGCCTGGTGCAGAATACCGCAGCGGATCTGGCGATAGAAAAGCTCGGCCATGCGGTCAGTAAAATGATCGCCGAAGCCCGTCTCGGTCAGGTATCTGACGAAGTAGAGTTTTGACTTCCCTGAGGGAGTTTTGTTGACCCCTTCCCGAAACTGCTGAAGCATCTCTATCAGGAGGCAGTCCAGGGCAAGAACGGCGAACCCCGCGTACGCGCAAGGTTCGATGCGTGATATCGGGTCGAGAAAACGCTGCCGGATACGGTCGTGCAGCATTTCAACCGCCTGCCGCCAGTCGTCCTCCGCCTGGAAAGTCAGGCGCTGCCAATCCTCGGACGTGAATCGTGGTGATACGTGCATCCAATCATCCCTCCGTCCCGGCCGGACCGTCCGTGCCTGCCGCCAGGGTGGCGACCGGGCCGAACGCCGGCGTCGGAAACACCGATATCTCCCCGGGCCGTTGTCATCTGAGTCGCCAGGAAATTAAGGCGCCGGCGGCGATCATGTAAAGGGCAAACAGAGCCCGGTCCGGCCGCTTCTCAGGCCTGCGGTCTTTCGGGCCGTCTGATGGCGGGGGTTTACAGGTCGGTCGGAGCCGTCGTGCCGGTTTCCGGGTGAAGCGAGAATTCAAACGTCTTTAGCAGGGTCATGAAGATGGCGCCGATCATCGGCCCCAGGACCACCCCCAGCAGGCCGAACAAGTAAATGCCTCCCATGATGCAGAAGAAGAGCAGCAGCGGGTGCATGGCCGCCTTCCCGGAGATCAGGTACGGGCGGATGACGTTGTCAATCTGACTGATTACGAATACCCCGGCCAGGATGACAATGAACCCTTTGATGTAGAAGCCGCTGATAACCAGTATGATGCCGGCCGGTACGTAGATGAGAAAGGCGCCCAGAAACGGAATGACGGAGAGAAACGCCATGATTGCCCCCCAGAAAACCGGCGACGAGATGCCGACGGCGAAAAAGAGGATACCACCCAGCGTGCCCTGGATCAGCGCTACCACTATACTGCCGTACATCGTGGCCAGAATGACGTCGCGCAAATGGGTAAAGGTGACGTTCACCTGCTCGGCCGGCAGCGGAATCAGGCGCTTGACCTTGGCGACAATCCGTGATCCTTCCTTGAAAAAATAGTACATGGTAAAGATCATGAGGAAGAAGAAGAACACCGCCTTGGTTCCGTTGGTGATAAGCCAGGTTGTCTGGTCCACCACCACTCCCGTGACTCTGTTCATAGCGTCCCGGACCATCTCATCGAGGTTGATCTTCGATATATCATAGTATTCGGCGAGCTTCGCTTTCATGGTGGTCAGCAGGGGAACGTCTATTTGAAGCATATCCTCCAGCTTGCCGTTCTTGTACATCTCATTGACACTGGAAACGGCTTCGACCGCTTCCTCGACCAAGGCCACGAACAGGTAGGTGACAGGGCCGATGATCAGCAGCACGATCAGGAAGCAGACGATGAGCGCCGATCCCCCCTTGGTCCTGAGCCGACCGAGGATTTTCTCGTAGAGCGGGGAAAAGAGAATGGCAAAGACGGCGGCCCAGCAGATCGGCACGAAAAACGGAATGATGATCTCATAGAAGAGATAAATGAAAAACGCCGATATGACGAAAAACAGTACTGTTAATACGTGTTCTCTTTTCATCGCCGCCATTCTCGTGTAATTATCAATCCAATCTACCGTCTCTGGAATGCCGCCGCAAGAGATATCCCCCGCCGTATGCTCGGGCGTCAGCGGCCGGCTTGAGCACCCCCGGCGCGGGTGCCTGCGGCTGCTGAGATTTGTCGACTGACCGGCGACAGTCTGTACCGCGCCGAAAACAAAACAACAGTTGCCGGCCGAGTTGCCGCCCGTGCCTGCAGGATGGTGCGGTGCAGCGGCTGAGAATCAGGCAGGATGTCGCCGACGGCGTGCACGGACCAAGCCCCCGGCTCTCCGTTCGCGCGCTGCGAATCCGTGGCGCATGGTATTGTCGATTAGCGGGTTACGATACGAGGGGTGGGGTTTTCCCCATAGTCGTTCGTGCGGGTTGATCAACGTGGCGTGCATGGGGTGTTCTGATGACGCTCATGCACGCGTCATGGATGAACGGTCCGACGAACGATCGGCCACGTGATTTATCAGACTAAAAATCTCAAGCACCTGGTATCAAGTATTTTATGATTTCGTCGATCTGTAACACATGAATACTGTTTCCGGTGGGCAGGGGCGTAGCCATCGTCTCTTCTCACAGTACCTAACAACTCAAACAAGGAGTTGAGAATGGCTTACAGACGTACCAAAACAAGGACTCGTCGCTCAATGCCCCGGCGTAAGGTGACCCGCCGTGTCACGACACGTCGCGCTCAGAATGGCGGCAATCCGTGGTCCCGTGAAGAGATTGCGTTCATGCGCAGCTACTATCGGAATCACGACACAGCGTGGTGTGCTCGCCAGCTCGGCCGTACGGTGTATTCAGTCCGCTACAAGGCATCGGATCTGAACATCAAGAAGGCCAATCCGTCAGTCTGGAAAGCGAATAAGCCGAGCGCGTTTGGGAAAGTCACTCGGCGCAACTCCACCACGCAGAAGAAGCGTTGGGCTACCCCGAAGCGTCGTACCAACCGTCAGGCGATTTCTCGCAGAAGCACTCGTCGTGTGACGAGGCGACGCAGCCGGTAATAGGACATCCAGGCCCTTCGCAACGAGGGCTTTATACTTAGGACCCGTTTTCATCCTGAAGGCGGGTCCTTTTTCTGCCCTGCCTGCCGATCCCCGCGTATATTGTCGGGCGAAAGGAGGACCGAATGGCAGTCATAAAGCAGAGCGACATCGAATTCGGCACGGTCCCCGGCGACGACGTCTCGGGGGTAGTCAAGGCCAACGTAATCGGACCGACTCAGGGCTGGCAAAGCCACGTCATGCGCGTCTTCAGGATTGAACCGGGCGGTTATACCCCGCGCCACCGGCACGCCTGGGAGCACGTCAACTATATCATTTCCGGCAGGGGAAGGCTGCGCCTGGCCGATACCGTTCACGAAGTCCGGACCGCGGATTTCGCCTTCGTGCCGCCGGATACGGAACATCAGTTTGAGAACCCGTCCGATGAGCCGTTCGAGTTCATATGCATAGTGCCGCAGGAGGTAGCGTAACCGCTTGTGAGCGCAGCGGCGGCTGCTGTTGAAGCACTCGGGCGGTCAACAGCCGGCAGGTCATTCTTCGGGCGCGGCGGAATCGACCCCGCTGGTGGAATCACCCGAAGGTTCGTTGTACCACAGGGAGTCCTCGAAGTATTGCCAGTAGTCCGGCTCGTCGAGCGACGGCAGTTCGACCGGCTGGATAACCAGGGACTCGATCTGATTCTCCCGGGAGACCTGAAGGGTGGCGCCGCCTTCCTCCAGCGCCGCCATGACTTTCTCGATCAGGTCCTTGTGCGTGCGCGGCCGGGCACCGTTGACTCGCCGAATGACGTCTCCCGCCCGCAGCCCGCAGGCGTACGCCAGCCTGAATACGTCTATCTGGTCGACCACCAGGTAATTCGACTCACCGGCTTTCACGGAAAATCCCAATTGGCCCTTGAGCGGCAGGTCCTCAATGTACACCTGTGGCCGATGTTGCCCGGCAGGTCTGGTTATTCGCGGCGGACGCGTCGCCGTCACCAGCTTGGACATTGTCGGTTCTTCGGCGATCCAGACGGCCAACGGACGCTCGGGAGTCAGAATCCACTCTCCGAGGAGATAGTCCTGCAGGATCTGCCGTCCGACCGTGCGTTGCTGCCAGAACGCTGACTGGAACGCCTCGTACGTTGAATCCAGCCCCATGACCTGTTGCGCCGTTACCAGGGCCAGCAGCATCGCGAGGTTGTCCCGCCGATACGGACCGGGTTGCATGAGCGCGTGCGAGGCAATTGACGCGTGCAGCGAATCTGCCAGCCAGTCTGTCTGGGCCAGATTCCGATGGGCCAACTGGTAGATCAGGTTCAGTTTCAGTTTGGCCCCGGTAGGGGCTGCCTCCATAAGAACACCGCGACGAATACCGCCCACCGGAAGTATCAGCGGCTGGGATGCCCCCATAGTGGGGTAATAACGGACCAGGAATATGTCGAAATCGGCCTCGAGCCACGGTATGCCTGAATAGCGGGCCAGGGTTTCAAGGATGAGATTCCCGGATTCCTCAAGGAAAGCGGCCAGCCCGCTGTCGTTGGCCTGCACCCAACGCAGGTCCCGGGCCGGCGAGCTCGTCTTGTACAGATCGGGAAAAAGACCGGCCTGCAACGAGACCGACCGGTCATTCATGCTCACGAACGGGATCGTGACATCGCCTGCCGGTTCGACCAGGTAGCCCGACTGCGAGTAGACACTCGCGCCTATCGTAAGGCACCCGAACAGCAGCCATCCGACTTTGTTCATACGGGCGAAAGTATACCGTTTTGGCACTCCCTGGCAAGGCAAAAAACCATCCGGCGGGTCATCCGGCCCGGCACATTACGGGCGGTTCCGTGACGATGTTGTCCTTGCTTTTGAGCCTTCGGTGTGGTACCCAGAGAAAGTTCCGTCAACGCCCCGGCCGGGCTGCCGCCGTACCGTGCTGGACCCCCGGGATTATCGGGAGCCGAACATTGCATTATGTCTCACGATCTGCCTGGTTCGTATATGCCGGGCTGGCCGTCGTACTTGCGTTGCTGGCGGGCTGCGACTCGTCCGGCAAGGCAGACCGCACAGCCACGGATCGCCCCTCCGACAGCGACAGTCTCGTGATCGAGTTGGCCGGCGCCGATTCGGTCTCTGTCTTCGACCTGCTTGAGGCCGGCCACGAGGTGGGTTTCACCCGCACGGCCCTGGGGGTTTTTGTCACGAGAATTGACTCTGTCCGGAACGGGTCCGGGTGTTTCTGGATTTATTCTCTTAACGACACCATGCCTTCGACGGCGGCCGACCGGTGTATCACGGTTTCGGGCGATCGGGTGCGCTGGCACTTTCGGCGGACGGCGAATTAGCCCGGGCCGCGCCGGAATCGGTGGGCCGCCGCGCCGGTTGCTCCGGGCAGACCAATGGTTTATATTCAGACTCGTGGTAAGCGACGTTCTTGACAGGCTGGAGCGGGGCGAGTTCTTTCTGATCGCCGGCCCGTGCGTGATCGAATCGGATGCAGTCTGCTTCGAGGTAGCCGAAAAGGTGGCTGGACTGGCCCGGGAGTTCGACCTGCCGTTCATCTTCAAGGCCTCCTACAAGAAGGCCAACCGTCTCTCCGCCGGATCCTTCACCGGACCCGGTCTGGACGAAGGTCTCACGATACTCAAGCGCGTCAGGGACGAGTTGTCGCTGCCGGTGCTGACCGATGTTCATGAGACGGCCGAGGTTGACCCGGTGGCCGAGGTGGCGGACGTGCTTCAGATCCCGGCGTTTCTGTGTCGCCAGACGGATCTGCTGGTAAAGGCGACGTCCACGGGCAAGTGGGTGAATATCAAGAAGGGACAGTTTCTTGCCCCTGAAGACATGGCCGGGGTGGCCGGCAAAACGGAATCCCGGAAAGTGATGTTGACCGAGAGAGGCACTACCTTCGGTTATCGCCATCTGGTCGTGGATTTCCGCTCGCTGGTGATAATGAAGGAAACCGGTCTGCCGGTCGTCTTTGACGCCACCCATTCGCTGCAGCTTCCCGGCGGCGGCGGTACGGTCTCGACCGGACAGCCGCAGTATATCATTCCGATGGCCAGGGCAGCGGCCGCAGTCGGTATCGACGGGCTCTTTGTGGAGACCCATCCCCGTCCGACCGAGGCGCTTTCCGATGCCGGTGCCATGCTGCCGCTTTCGAAGATGCGGGAGCTTCTTGAGTCGGTGATCAGAATTCGGGAATCATCACGGTAGGCGGAAGATGACCACCCTTACCCGCGAGCAATTTATCGAACGGCTGAAGACTATTCGGTTGCTGGCCATTGACGTCGATGGTACCCTCACCGATGACAGCATCTTCTTCGGTCCCGACGGCTTCGAGATGAAAAAGTTCAACGTCTCCGACGGCTTCTTCATGGTGCTGGCTATGCGGCAGGGGCTGGAACTGGCCGTCGTTTCCGGCCGCAATTCTCCCGCCACCGAGACGCGCATGAAAGACCTCGGCATACAGCACGTCCTCCAGGGCCGTCGTGACAAGTGCGATATGATCGAGCCGCTTTTGAGCGAACTGGGCATCACCTACAGCCAGGTGGCTTTCGTCGGGAACGAGCTTCTGGACATCAAGCTGGCGCAGAAAGTGGGCCTGCCCCTGGCGGTGGCTGACGCCAACGACGAACTGAAAACCGTTGTCAGTTACGTAACGGCCAGGAAGGGCGGCGAAGGTGCGGTGCGGGAAATTCTGGAATGCTATTTTGAAGCTATCGGCGTTGACCCCAAGAGTCTGGTGATCTGATGAACGTACGTGACTACGGTCGGGAAGTTATACGGATGGAAGCCGGGGCGATCGCCGGACTGGCGGAACGCCTGGACGAGAACTTTGATCGCGCCGTGGAGCTTATTCTCGGCTGCAAGGGTCGGGTGATCGTGACCGGTCTCGGAAAATCCGGCTTGATCGGCAAGAAGATTGCCGCCACCTTCAACTCCACCGGCATATCCTCGTTCTTCCTGCATCCGACGGAAGCGATGCACGGCGACCTGGGCCTGGTGCGCTCCGAGGACATTCTCATGGTTCTCTCCAAGTCCGGGCAGTTTGCCGAGATCGAGGCCGTGATCGCCGCGACCGGGAGGCTCGGCGTCAAGATGATTGCGCTGTGCGGAACGACCGCGTCGCCCCTGTTCCATCGAGCCGACATTGCCCTGGACTGCTCGGTGGAGGTGGAAGCCTGCCCCAACAACCTCGTGCCCACCTCGTCGTCGACGGCCACCCTGGTCATGGGGGACGCCCTGGCCGTCGCCCTGCTCAAAGCGCGCGATTTTTCGGCCTCCGATTTCGCCGTGTTGCACCCGGGCGGAGTCCTGGGCCGCCGCCTGCTCAAACACGTGTACGAGGTTCACCACGCCGCCGATGAGATCCCCCTCGTCAAGCCCGAGGCTACGTTCTCCGAAATGATTCTCGAGATGACCTCCAAGCGGCTGGGGTGCGTGCTCATGACGAACGAAGCGGGCGAGGTGGCGGGCGTCTTTACGGACGGTGACCTGCGGCGCCTGGTTCAGACGAAGAACGATGCCTTCAGCCGGAAAGCTTCGGAATTGATGATGACGGACCCCAAGACCGTCTCGGCCGACGCCGTACTGGACGCCGCGCTGGCGATCATGGAGAAACATGCCATCACGCAACTGGCCACGGTTGACGAAAACAATCGGCTGGTGGGCATCGTTCACCTGCATGATATTCTCAAAACCAAGCTCGTGTGACGCCGGTCGGACGATCACGTGACCTGCCGGTACCTATGAGAGTTCTCAAGAAGCTAAAGAGGAGCACGGTCTACGGCGGCACGCGCCTTTTCATCTCTCTCTGCAACCGGGTCCCCCGGCGAGTGGCTGTCTTCGTCGCCGGCTGGCTGGGGCTGGCCGCGTGGAAACTGCTGCCAAGGGACCGGTACCGCGCCCACAGGCATCTTTGGCTTGTCTACGGCGACCGGCTGAGCTGGTCCCAGAGAGAGAACCTCGGCAGGACGATGTTCGTCAATTTCGGCAGGAATCTGGCGGACATGGCGAGGATGCGGCGGCACTATGCCTCTGAAATCCGGCCGCTTGTCACGGTCGAGGGCCTCGAACATTTCGACGCCGCTTACCGGCAAGGCAAAGGTGTCATCGGAATCACGGGTCATATCGGCAACTTTGAACTGATGGGCGTTCACGTGGCCTCGCTTGGCTACGACATTGCCGTGATCGGCCGCAAAATGTACGATGCGCGGCTGGATCAACTGCTCGTGGAGAACCGCCGGGCGCTGGGGCTGACCAATTTCGCCACCACCGATTCCCCGCACAAAGTGCTCTCGTGGCTGAGAAGCGGCCGAGCAATCGGAGTCCTGATCGACACCGACTCCCGGCGGGTAAGGAGCATGTTCATGCCGGCCTTCGGCCGGCTGTCCAACACGCCGGTGGGGCAGTCGATCATCGGACTCAGGGCGGGGGCGGCGTTTGTGCCGATGGCCTGCCTGCGCTGCGGCGGTGGCCGCTACCGGATCGTCATTCGCCCCCAGGTCGAAATTACGGCCAGCGGTGATCTCCAGGCGGATGTGCGCCGCCTTACCCTGTTGTGTACCAAGGCCTTGGAGGAAATTATTCACTGCCACCGGGATCAGTGGATATGGTTGCATAATCGCTGGCGGACTCCGGCAGGAATTGCCCCTTGACAGCCCGGTATTTTTTGGCATCTTAGACACCGATATGCGTACAAAGGCCGCGGCAATATCTATGCGCTACAGCATGCTTCTGATTCTCGTCTCATGGGCGGTCGGCTGGCTTGTCGGCTGCAACGGTGAGGACATCGCGAAAAACAGCGAGCCCGGACTCGTGGACAGCGCCATTCGCCCGGATTCCGAGGTCGCCGGGGCACGGATACTGCTTTATGACCGGGGCCAAGTAACCAGTGAAATCCTCGCCGATAAAATCTACAAGTTCGAGGCCAGAGACTCCACGGTCGGCCACAAGCTCGATATCGTCTTCTACGACTCGCTGGGAGAAGTCAACTCCACGGTGGTGGGCGATTCGGGCATTATTCGCGAGACCCGGGGCCTGCTTGACATTTACGGAAACGTGGTCGTCGTTGATGAAAACGAGTCTCGCCTCGAGACCGACTACCTGTTCTGGAACCAGACCACGCGGAAGATGCGCACCGACGCCTTTGTCAGAATCACCTATACCGATGGCAGCGTTGTGACCGGCTGGGGGCTGGAGGCCGACCGGAACCTCAGCACCTACAAAATCCTCAACCAGGTTTCCGGCACGGTCAAGGATACGCGAAAAAAGCGCCCGTAACGGTCCCGGCGCGTGGCCGTCTTCCCGCGCAAAATAATTCTGCAATCTGCTGAATTTTCTCACCTTCAGTCGGTAAGCATTTCAGACGGAACATGGCGCCGGTCTGCCGGAATTCCTTGGATTATGGCGCGAGCATGCATATGTTTTGCCGTGGCCGGTTCGGGGCGAGCCGGAAACGCGCTTTTACGGAGGACACATGGAGCCACAGGTAAAATACAGAAACATGTGGGGGCAGGTCGGGCTGATGATAATCACGCTCGGCATTTACTCGATCTACTGGTTCTACCAGACCGCTGTTGAACTGAAGGGCCTGGCCAAGGCTCACAGCGCTGAACCGGCGCTCTGGACGATTCTGCTGTTCATCCCGTTTGCCAACCTTTACTCCTACTACAAGTACAGCGACCTGTACGAGTTTGTCAGTTCGGATCATTTCAACCGCTGGATAATGTGGCTGCTGTGGATTTGCTTCTCTCCGGCCGTCTGGCTGATTGTGCAGCTTGAGCTGAACCGCCGCGCCACCTACGACCGCCCGTAATAGCCCGCACGGCGGCCGACGTGCAATCAGGTTGCCCGGGCCGAGGTTTTTAGTTGCCCCGGTGCCCGCGCCGTCGTTACATATATCTCCGGTATCCGGATGACTATCCTTTGCCAACGGCACTGCCCATCGGTTACCACGCAGGAGAAATCGCAAACTGCACGAAGGATATCGGTATGACCAACAGATACGCGCAGATGAACTGCTATGTCCTGGCCGGCGGCAGGAGCAATATCAGGGACGATTTCAAGGTAGACGGCGAGTTGACGCGGCTTGAAAAAGGTTTCCGACGGTACGCCGCCGTCTTTGAAAAAGTGTGCCTCGTGCTCAAAAAGCAGCAGGCCCGCGAAGGGTATCTGAATTACCCTCACGTATGCGACAGCCACCCGGAACATGCGGCCGTGGCCGGGCTGGTGGCGGCGTTGCGCGACGCCGATTCGGAGGCCGTGTTCATCGGCTCGGCCGACATTGCCGACTTCCCCCTGGAGCTGGTTGTCCGCCTCATGAGGAGCTACCGGGGAGAACCGTTCCTGGGTTACCAGGACGCCCGGTCCTCCCAGGGCCGGTACCAGCCGTGGTTTGGCATCTATCGCCGGGAGTTTGCAGCCCGGCTCGAGGGTGTACTTGACGGCCGGGAACCGGATATAGCACATCTGCTGGCCCGGGAGGGCAGGTTTCTGCCGGTCCCGAATCATGCGGCCGCCGGCAGCCTCTGCATGAACTGACAGTGCTGTCAGCCCGGCGACCGGCCGTGTCGGAAGTCGCTCCGCTGGTGCCGGGCAGTTGATTTTTTCCCGCACCGCGCTATATTGATCGGTGTTGGGGAATCAGGCAGTGGATAGAATCGGTCAGCTTTTTGCGTTCTCACCCGGGCAGCTCAGGCTCCTGTCGCTTCTAAGTGTGACGGCCTTTCTTATGGGTACCTATCTCCTGGTGGAATCTTACGCCCGCCAGACTGATCGCGGTGCGCAGCTGCCGGTGTTCCTCGGCGAGAACGACCGTGTTTTCACCGGCCTGTTCCAACTCGATCCCAATACCGCCCCGGTTGACTCCCTGGAACTGCTGCCCGGCGTCGGTCGGGCCATCGCCGACCGCATCGTGGCCTATCGCCGACAGCATCGCTTTGAAAGGGAAATAGACGTCACCGACGTCAGGGGCATCGGGCCAAAAACGTTTGAACGATTGCGGCCCTATCTGAAGGTGCGGCGATGAACCGGACTTCGGTAGTCGGCATTGATTGTCGGGACGGTCGGCTGTATCTCGCCCGGGTGGTTCACGGGGGGGGCCGGCCCGAGGTCGACAGTCTGAGTACGCTCAGCCGCGACGAGATCTCTGAAGGCTGCATCCGTGATGGTGACCGGCTGATATTGTCGGTTCCCGACAACATGGTCCTTGTAAAGGCTCTGCATCTGGATCGCACCGATCCCGTTGCCCTTGATCGACGCGTGTATTTCGAGCTGGGCCGTTCCGTGCTCGAGCCGGAAACCGAGTTCCTTTTCGACGCCCTGATCCCCGAGGATCTTCCGCTTCAGCTGGGTCTCATTTATCGGCGTGAGCGGCTCAGGGATCTTCTGGCCGAGTGCGGATGCAGCGGGCAGGACAACGTGGGCTACCTGGTCCGGGCGGCCGCCCTGGGTCGGGGCTACCTGACCTTTTGCCGACCGGCCTCCGGGGAACTTGTCGCGCTGGTTGATATCGCGCCGTCGCTGGTCTCGATCTGCATTCTCTACCGTCGTCGCCTTGTCTGCCTGGCCCACCTGGCGGACAGTGCCGGCCGGCAGGCGACCGATGAAACGATCAACAAGCTGGCCATCGAGTGCAGGACCATCGTCAACTTCAAACTTGCCGCGTTGGCCGACGTCGGGATTACGCTGCCCCTGTCATCCGTCGTTCTCAGCGGGGCTGACGCAGGTGAACGCGTCCGGGACGTGTTCAGCCGCCGCTTCTCTGCGTGTGTGAGCGGGCCTGAAATCAACCGTGCTTTTTTCACCGAAAGCACGGCGGGCGCCGATGTTGACCCGGAACAGTACCTGGTTGCCCTTGGCCTGGCGGTCAATTAGCTTGCCAATACTGGCGCCGCGGCCTATGTTTGCCTACACGATGAAACCCGGAACATGTAGTCCGGGGTCCGTATGAATATGGTGCAGAAGAAAATACATCGAGCCGTGTATCCGGGCACGTTTGATCCCGTGACCAACGGGCACGTTTCCCTGGTCGAACGGGCCAGCCAGTTGTTCGACGAACTTGTCGTGGCCGTGGCCAGAGACGGCGGCAAGAGTCCCCTGTTTGACTTTGAAGATCGCATCGGTTTCATGACGGCCGCCGTCGGCCGCCTGCGGATGGCTCAGTCGGTCAAGGTCATCGGCTTCGAAGGCCTCACCGCCGAACTGGTCAAGAAGTTGAAAGCGCAGGTGATCGTCAGGGGGCTGCGAGCTGTCTCCGACTTTGAGTACGAATTCCAGATGGCGCTCATGAACCGCAAGTTGGTTCGCGACGTGGAGACCGTATACCTGATGCCGTCCCTCTCATGGGTGTATCTCTCGTCGTCGATCGTCAAGGACGTGGCTCGGAACAGGGGGGACGTCTCGGGCCTGGTGCCGCCCGAGGTAAACGATGCCATCACCGCCAAGTTCCCCGGGCGCCCCTGAGTCCGTCGCGACCCGGCGCGGTGTGTTTAGGTTGGCTTGAGAACCTGCCGGGCATGATCGGCGGCGGGCCGTGGCTGACCGGTCTGGAAGGAACTCACGATGGACAACAACAAACGAAGCGAATCTGCAGACAACCAGGGACATCCCGAGGCGCAGCCGCCGCTGGCAGATATGATCAGGACCCGGCGGGAAAAGGCAAGAGAGCTCATCCGCAGGCACGCCGATCCCTATCCGTACCGTTACGACTGGAGCCACTACATACGGGACGTGCTCGGCGATTTCGACGCCCTGGCGGCCGGCGAGACCGCGGTGCGCATCACCGGGCGAATCATGCTCAAGCGGAAGATGGGCAAGGTCTTCTTTGCCGATCTGCGCGGCGCCAGTGAGCGCATCCAGGTGTACGTGCGAAAGGATGCCGTCGGCGACGAGGCGTTCGCCGTCTTTGACCTGCTCGATCTGGGTGATATTATCGGGTGCGAGGGCGTACCTTTCATCACCCGCACCGGCGAGCGCACTGTGCGGGTCACCAGTTTCGACGTGCTGACCAAGACGCTTCATCCCTTGCCCGACAAACACTCCGGCCTGTCCGACAAGGAAATGCGGTATCGCCGACGGTACGCTGACCTGATAGTCAACCCCGAGGTCCGTGAAACGTTTCTCATGCGTACGAAGATCATCCGGACGCTTCGCGATTTCCTGAACGAAAAGGGTTTCATGGAGGTTGAGACTCCCATCCTGCAACCCCTTTACGGTGGAGGCATGGCCAAGCCGTTTGAAACGTACCATGAGAAACTCAGCATGCCCATGTACCTGCGGGTCGCCGACGAGCTGTATCTCAAACGGCTGATTGTCGGGGGCTATGACAAAGTCTGGGAATTCTGCAAGGACTTCCGGAACGAAGGGCTTGACCGCGCGCACAATCCGGAATTCTCAATGATCGAACTGTACTGGGCCTATGCCGACTACCGCGATATGGCCGAGCTTTTCGAGGAACTGGTGCGCCACACCGTGTATGCCGTGCACGGGAAGTACAAATTACCCTACGGCGATCACGAGATAGATTATGAGCCGCCCTTCCGGTGGGTCACCATGATCGGCTCGATCAAGGACGTGACCGGCGTCGATTTCACGGATCTTGACCTGGAGCAGGCCAGGGCCGAAGCCGGGAAGCTCGGCGTGGACGACGGCGAGTTGACCAACCGAGGTAAGGTAATCGAAGCAGTATGGGAGGCTACGGTCGAGCCGACGTTGATTCAGCCGACCTTTATCGCCGACTTCCCCGTGGAGATATCGCCGCTGGCCAAGAAACATCGACGGGATAAACGCCTCACCGAGCGCTTTGAACTGTTCATCGCCGGCCAGGAAATCGGCAACGCCTTCAGCGAACTCAATGACCCCATGGACCAGTTGGTGCGGTTTCTGGACCAGGGCAAGGCGATCGAGGCCGGCGACGAGGAAGCACAGCCCCTGGACGACGACTTCATTACCGCCCTGGCTTACGGCATGCCGCCCACGGCCGGGCTCGGCTTCGGTATCGACCGGCTTGTAATGGTGCTGACCAACCAGCAGAACATTCGCGACGTTATTTTCTTTCCCCAGATGAAGGAAGTCGGCGAAGGCACCGTGCCGGTCTCTCAGATTCTCAGGCAGATCCTCGAAGATGAGGGCGGCGAGCCAGAGTAGAGGACGCGGCCCGGGGACCGACCGGTCTCAGGAGGAGTCGTGAGCGAAATCAGGAACCTGACCGAGGAGCACTTCAGCGAGTTTGTGCGTATCTCCACCGAGGCTTACCCGGGGACGCGGGTCTTTACGCCGGAAGGCCGCGAACGGGCCAAAGAGGTCCTCAAAAAGTGGTTAAAGGACACGCGCCGAACGCTGTACGGCGCTTTCCGCAACGACACCCTGGCGGGCGTGATCAGTCTGCATGACTTCATGATGAACGTTCGCGGTGCAAAGGTCCTTGCCGGCGGGGCTGGGTCCCTGGCCGTGGAATTGGCGCACAAGAAGCAGCACGTCGCCCGGGACCTCATGGAATTCTATCTCGATCACTATTACGAGATGGGCGCGCCGATGGCCGTCCTCTGGCCCTTCCGCCCTGACTTCTATCGCCGGATGGGTTTCGGTATCGGCGCCAAGATGCACCAGTACCGGTTCAAGCCGGAGAGCCTGCCCGTCGCGCAGCCGGGGGAACACGTCCGGTTTCTCAAGCCTGAGGATATCCCGGCGCTCAACGATTGTCACAGCCGTCTCTGCGAGCGGCGCACCGGCATGGTTGAGGAATCACAGATCGGCTGGGAAAACCAGTTCGAACTGCGCCCGAATCTCCGGTGTGTCTGCTACGAAGACGCCGGCAGGATTCAGGGATATCTTATTTACCGATTCCGATCCAATAACCCCGACAACTTCCTGGACAACGATATCATTGTTGACATCCTGCTGTACGAGTCCCGCCAGGTGCTGGCCGAATTGCTGACTTTCCTTCGAATCCAGGGTGACCAGGTGAACCGCGTCGTTCTCAGCACGCCCGATGACGACTTCTACGTGCTTCTGGAGGATCCCCGCAACGGCTCCGGCAACCTGTCCAGGCCAGTGTTCCATGAGTGCCACGTCTCCGGAGTCGGGATCATGTACCGCGTACTGAACGTCCGGAAAATGTTTGAGCTTCTCGCCGACCACGACTTCGGCGGTGTGTCGGTCAGCCTCAGGCTCAGCCTGACGGATATTTTCTTTCCCAGGAACGCCGGATCGCTTATACTGTGCGTAACGGAGGGCCGGCTGGCCGTCGCGGATTCCGGACCGTGCGAGGTCGATGTCGCCATGGATATCGCGGACTTCTCGTCCCTGTTCATGGGAGCGGTGGGCTTTCGGTCCCTGCTGACCTACGGCCTGGCCGAGATCTCTGATGCTGGCTATGCCGATACGGTCCATCGCCTGTTCGCAACCGAAGACAAACCGCTCTGTCTGGCTGACTTTTAGTGAAGGTACCGGATGATCACATTCAAGACGGCAATATCCCCTTGGGTCGAGCGCCAGGTGAACCGTTCGGGACATCCATCAGCGGTGGTGTCCCATATGGTACGCGGGGGACTGACGGGACGGTGGGCCGAATCGGCGATCCCGTTGTCACACTTCGGCTTGGATCCGGACACCCCCACGGCACACTTTTTGAAGGTAGCATGTGACGGAGTAGAAGCAGATTCGTCAGTGTTTCAAACAGCCCACTAACAAAGGAGCCTTAGTTATGCGAAGAGCATCAGTCCTGGTAACGGTTCTTGCTCTCCTGATCGCTTTCGGCGTGACCCCGGTTCAGGCCGGTGGCCCCAATGGAAACGGCCCGGGCGACGGCACCGGAGACGGCAACTTCTATAACTGGAACTACGGGTGGTACTACAACTGGTACTACTTCTGGCAGTCGTGCACCGGTTGCGACAATGCAGGAGGCGGTGAGCAGGCCAAGCCGTCCGATCCGCCAGTTCAGGGAGATGGAGACAACGGCAACAACCACGAGTACCAGTGGAAGTACAAATGGCAGTACAAGGTGGACAAGGAGGACTGCTGCACGGGCGGTGACCGCGATCAGACGCGCCTGAGAGACGGCAGCTGTCAGCCGTAACCCGGACTTTTCAGACGGTCCCGAGATCAAACGTACCCCGTGTGGAACCCGGCGGCGCCGGGTCACACGGGGCTTTTTTGTCCTGAATCTCACACCGAAAATGATTGCCCTGACCGCCGGCCCGGCTGTATAATTATTTGTCAAATAACTAATTAGCTCCTTTTGACGGCGGCACGGCGTGAGTTTTGAAAGCTACATTGCGCGGCGGTATTTTAGTTCCGGGAGATACTTTATATCCGTCTCGACCTGGATTACGATAGTCGGCGTGACCCTTGGGGTCGCCGTGGTGTGCTTTGTCATGTCCATGCACAACGGGTTTGAGGCGGAGATAAGGTCCCGTCTTCTCGGGACAACGTCACACATCTCGGTGTTCCCCCTCGGTGATCCGTACATTACGGACTACCGGCAAGTCGTTCGACAGTTGGAGACGGCCGACGGCGTACTGGCGGCCTCTCCCTTTATTTACTCCAAGGCGGCGATTCAATCGGCCTCGACCGGAGACGGCATTATTGTGCGGGGCATTGACCCGGACCTGGAGCGCCGTACGGCCAACATCGCCGACGATATCAAGCTCGGCACCTACACCTTCGAAGAGAAGGTCATCAACGGTGATACCCTGCCCGGGATCATACTCGGCCGGGGCCTGGCCGGCCGGCTGGGTGTCTTTATCGCCCAGCCCGTGGTGCTTTATTCCATGAGCGGCGAGGATCTGCAAAGGAACAGCCGCCCCCGTGTAAAGAAGTTTTACGTTTCCGCGCTCTTTGAAACCGGCATGTTCGAGTTTGACGGCCAGCAGGCATACATTTCACTGACCGACGCGCAGGAGCTGTTCCGCGTGGGTGATGCCGTGACTGCGGTTCACCTGAAGCTTACGGACATCTACCGGGCGAGCGAACTGGCCCCCGTCATCGATTCGTTGCTCGGGTTTCAATACGACATCGTGCCCTGGAACGTTCTGCATCAGAACCTCTTCTCCTGGATCGCCTTCGAAAAAAAGATTCTCTTTCTGGGGTTTATTTTGATTGTCATTGTCGCCGCCTTCTCAATTATCTCCACCCTGGTCATGCTGACCATGGAGAAGCGGGCGGAGATCGGAATACTCAAGACCCTGGGCACGACTCCCCGGTCGGTGCGGCGGATTTTCGTTTACAAGGGGCTTTTGATAGCCCTCCTGGGAATGCTGGGAGGCTGGGGCCTCGCCCTGCTGGCGGCCTACGTTCAGAACCGGTTCCGGCTTATCTCTCTGCCGGCGGACATTTACTTCATCAGCTACCTGCCGATCGAGACCCACCTGGTCGATTTCGTTCTGGCCGGGTTAGCCACGTTCCTTATCTGCTACCTGGCGGCTTTGTACCCCGCCGGTCAGGCGGCGCGGCTGTCGGTGATAGAGGTACTCAGGGAGTGAGTTTGTGAAACAGGCCGGTTTTGCTAAAACTTTGGGCAAATGTGGCGAAATTAGTAGTGTGGGTAGTAATATATGGGATATGCTCAGCGACTGAACATGGAACGTACTGACCCCATTCTGTCCGCCGAGGACATACACCGTGAGTTTAAAACCACCGATGGGATTCTCCCGGTGCTCAAGGGGATCACGCTGGAGGTGAAAAGGGGACAAATGGCCGTGGTGACCGGGGCCTCCGGGGTGGGGAAATCCACCCTCCTTCACATCCTCGGCGGCCTGGACCGGCCGACAGAGGGCTCGGTCCGAATCGGCAACGTCTCGTTTGGCGGGAAGTCCGAAGAGGTGCTGGCCAGATTCCGCAACGAAAACGTCGGTTTTGTGTTTCAGCACCACTATCTTCTGGAGGATTTCAGTGCCCTTGAGAACGTGATGATTCCCTTGCTTCTGGCCGGTTACGCGCGGTCCGAGGCCTGCCGCAGAGGGGAACAACTACTGCAAGACGTAGGTTTAATAGATAGAAAGTCGCATCGTCCGCGGGAGTTGTCGGGTGGTGAGCGACAGCGGGTAGCGGTAGCGCGTGCGCTGGCCAATGACCCCGAGATCGTTCTGGCTGATGAGCCCTCGGGAAACCTTGACAGTGCCACCGGCCGCGTTCTGCACGAGCTGCTGTGCCGACTCAACGTCGAGAAAGCGACGAGCCTTCTGATTGCCACCCACAACCGTGAACTGGCCGACATGTGCGAGCGGGAATTCAGGATGGTGGACGGGCGGCTGGCCGAGTGACGATGCGAGGGTAAGAGAAAAATGCTCTGTCAGGACTGCAAAAAACGAGAAGCGACGGTTCACCTGACGCAGATCGTGAACAACGAGAAACTGGCCCTGTCACTCTGCAAGGAGTGCGCGGCGGCTCGGGGTTTTCATTCGCCCCTGGACAACGTGCCGTTTCCCCTGGCGGAGATACTGTCCGGGCTGGCCAAGAACATCGCGCCCGCCCGCGCAGGAGAGACGGCCGAAGACCTCGTGTGCAAGTCGTGCGGCCTTTCGTTCGACGATTTCACGCGCCAGGGCCGGTTCGGCTGCGGCGAATGCTACGCCAGCTTCCGTCCCCGGCTTGAGTTTATCATGCGCAAGATTCACGGTGCCTCGCTTCATAGGGGAAGAAACCCCGAACAGGTTGCCTCGGCCGAAGAGGCGGCCCTGCCGATCAAGGAAGAGGAACGGCTCGAGACCGAACTGAGAAAGGCCATTGAGTCGGAAGAGTTCGAACGTGCCGCAGAGTTGCGTGACAAGTTGCAGGCGGTTCGTGACAGCATGGCGGCTGGCACCAAGTAGAGGGTAGAAAGTTGGGAACGATGTTTGAGGAAATGGCCAAATCACCGGCCGCCTGGCTCTCGGGCAGGGGGAACGAAGCCTTGGTCGTGCTCTCGACCAGGGTCCGTCTCGCCCGCAACGTGGCCGGTTGCAGGTTCCCCACCACCGCGGACAGCGAAACAAGGAAACGAGTGGTCGGCTACTTCGATTCTACGCTTGCCCGCTCCGAGTTGCTTTCCGGCTCGCAGACGTGCAACGCGAGCGACCTGGACGAACTCGACCGCGATTTCTTGGTGGAACGTCACCTGATCTCGCCGGTGTTTTTCGACGGCGACTCGTCCAAGGCCCTGCTGATCGGGGAGTCGGAGCGGTTGTCTATCATGGTAAACGAAGAGGATCACCTTCGAATCCAGGCTCTTTCGGCGGGCCTTGACCCGGAGGGCGCCTTCGACCTTGCCATCACGTACGAGTCGGAAATCGGCCGGTATATCGAGTTTGACTACGATCCGGATTTCGGTTTCCTCACGGCCTGCCCGACCAATGCCGGTACCGGTATGCGGGCCTCGGTGCTCATTCACCTTCCCGGCCTGGTTCTCACCCGGGAGATCGAGAAGGTGGTTTCGCGCATTACCCGAAGCGGCCTCATCGTGCGCGGCTTCTACGGCGAGGGCTCCGACGTGCTGGGCAACCTGTTCCAGGTTTCCAACCAGAACACGCTGGGCGTGACGGAGCAGGACATTATCGGCCTGATCTCGCGAATCACGCATGAGATTATCGAGGATGAGGCGATGGCGCGGCAGCGTCTCATTGACGAGGCCCAGGACATGATCGAAGATAAGATCTGGCGGGCCTACGGTATTCTCAAGCACGCGCGCGTGCTCACGTCCGACGAGGTTATGAACTTGCTCTCGGCGGTCAGGCTCGGCCATGCCATGAAGATCATTGATTTCCTTGATATCGCCCTGATTAACGAGATTCTGCTGGTGTCACAGCCGGCCCACCTTCAGAAGTATTACGGCCACGAGATGGATCACGGCAAACGCGATTTCGTCAGAGCGCAGATGGTGCGTGAAAAATTCCGGAACACGGAGCAATAGGCGCGTGTTTTGGTTCTTGCAGGAATTGTGCGTCGATATTATATTTTTACAGAGGGAAAAAGGTGATTTGAGATGAATGAGATGTTTACGGAGGCAGCTCGCAAAGCAATCGAATATGCCCGTGATGAGGCCTCGCGTCTGAGGCACGATTATATCGGGACGGAACATCTCCTGCTGGGGCTCATTCGACTCGGTGAGGGCCACGCGGTGGAGATCATCGCCAACCTCGGCCTGGACATCGAGGATCTCAAGGCGTCCATCGAGGAAGTGGTGCAACCCTCCGGCGGCACCATGACGATGGGTCAGCTCCCCCTGACCGCCCGGGCCAAGAAAACGCTCGAGGTCTCCGGGCAGGAGGCCCGCGCCCTGAAGTCCAAGGACATCGATACCGAGCACTTGTTGCTGGCCCTGCTCAAGGACGAGGAGGGGGTTGCCGCTCAGGTCCTTTCCACGTACGAGATCGACTACAAGGAAGCCTATGAAGAGCTGAAGAACATCCAGGGCGGCAAACCGTCAGCCTTCAAGAAAAAGCGCAAGAAGTCCAAGACACCGGCCCTGGATCACTTCGGGCGGGACCTTACGGAACTGGCGCGGCGCGGGAAACTTGATCCCATTATCGGTCGGGAGAACGAGATTGAACGCGTCTGCCAGGTGCTCTCGCGTCGCAAGAAGAACAACCCGGTGCTGATAGGTGAACCGGGCGTCGGCAAGACCGCCATCGCCGAGGGCCTGGCCCAGAAGATCGTCGAAGGAAACGTGCCGCAGACGCTGGAGAACAAGCGCGTAGTTACGCTTGACATGGCCTCGCTGGTGGCCGGGACCAAGTACCGCGGGCAGTTCGAGGAGCGGCTCAAGGCCGTCATGAACGAAATCATCAACGCCGACGACGTGATCATTTTCATTGATGAATTGCACACCATAGTCGGCGCCGGCGGTGCCGAGGGTTCGCTTGACGCCTCGAATATCTTCAAACCGTCGCTGTCCCGAGGGGAGTTGCGCTGCATCGGCGCTACCACCCTCAACGAGTACCGCAAGTATATCGAGAAGGACGGCGCCCTGGAACGGCGCTTCCAGACGGTGATGGTGGAGCCTCCCTCCGAGCAGGATACCATCAACATTCTCATGGGCCTGCGACCCAAGTACGAAGAGCATCACAAGCTGCACATATCGGATGAAGCGATCGAAACGTCGGTGCGACTTTCGAACCGGTACGTCTCCGGGAAATACCAGCCCGACAAGGCGATCGACCTGGTCGACGAAGCGGCCTCCCGGGCGCACCTGTCCACCTACACGCGCCCGGACGAGTTCGCCGAGATAGAGAGCCGGCTGACCGAGTTGCAGGGTCGGAAGGAGCAGGCGGTTAAGAACCAGGCCTTCGAAACGGCTGCCCAGTTGCGTGACGAAATCAAGGCGGAAAAGGAGAAGCTATCGGCGCTTCAGAAGGACTGGGAAGAGCAGCGGGAGAGGGACAAGGTCATCCTGACGGCCGATGACGTCGCCTGCGTTCTGGCGAAGATAACCGGTATTCCGCTGTTCCGGCTCGAGGAGAAGGAATCCCAGCGCCTGCTTCGCATGGAGGACGAGGTTCGCAAGATGATCGTGGGTCAGGATGAAGCCATCAGCCGGCTGGCCAAGGCTATACGTCGAGCCCGCGCCGGGCTTGGCGACCCGCGCCGACCCATCGGCACGTTCCTGTTTCTCGGCCCCACGGGCGTTGGCAAGACCGAGCTGGCGCGGACGCTCGCCACGTTCCTTTTTGACGACGTTGAGTCGCTCATTCGGATCGACATGTCCGAGTACATGGAGAAGTTCGCCGTTTCGCGTCTCATCGGCGCCCCGCCGGGCTACGTCGGGTACGAGGAGGGCGGCCAGTTGACTGAAAAAGTGCGCCGGAAACCGTACTCGGTGGTGCTTCTGGACGAGATCGAAAAGGCACATCCGGACGTGTACAATATTCTGTTGCAGCTGTTTGACGACGGGGCCCTGACGGACTCGTTCGGTCGCAGGGTCGATTTCAAGAATACGGTCGTGATTATGACCTCGAATATCGGCACCAAGCAGTTGCGCGACGGCAAGACGGTCGGCTTTGACGCCGATAAGGTCGACAGTTCGTTCGAAGGTATGAAGAAGAAGATCATGGACGAGGTGCGGAAGATCTTCAACCCGGAACTGCTCAACCGGATCGACGAGACGATCATTTTCAACCATCTGGACAGAGAGCATATCAAGCAGATTATCGCTATACTGGTTGTCGACATTGCCCGGCAACTGGCCGAAAAAGGGATCAGTTTCAGTCTCTCCGACGAGGCCAGGGATTTCCTGGCCGCAAAGGGGTACGATCCTTCGTACGGCGCCCGGCCGCTGAAACGGGCGGTGCGGCGGTACCTGGAGGACCCGCTGGCGGAGGAAATCCTTCGCGGTCAGTATGGCGGGGACTGCGACCTCGTCATCGGTGCGGCCGAGGACAAGCTGGTCTTCACCTTCAATACCTCTTCTCAAGAGAGGGAAAGAGTCGGCTGACCGGCCGCCGGGCGGGGATAACTTGCGAGCGCGCACGGTCGGATCGTCCCGGTCCGACCGCTTGCTTTTGGGGTTCGGCAGGCCCGGCCGGAGAGAACGGGCAAAAGGTGTTGCGAAAAATCCGATATGTATTATACTTGGGGCCCGGCCGGAACCGGCCGGCTGATATGCAGTTTGTGTCAACGTGCTGACGGTAGAGGTTTGATATGGCTCATAAAAAAGGTGTAGGTTCTTCCAAGAATGGCCGCGATTCAAATGCCCAGCGACGGGGCACCAAAGTTTACGGCGGCCAGGCCGTATCGGCCGGTTCAATCATTGTCCGCCAGCTCGGCACGCCCATCAGGCCCGGCCTCAATGTCGGCATGGGCTCGGACTTCACCCTGTTCGCCAAAGTTGACGGCGTCGTGACGTTTGAGCGCGTCGGTCGGAGAGGAAAACGGGTGTCCGTATACCCGGCCGGAGAGGCAGCTCTCCTGGCCAGAGCCTGAGCCGGGCGGTAAATCAAGTTTGCCCGTAAGCGTCGTCGAGCGCGGAATTCGACGGCGTTTTCTTATTGCCTGCCGGACTGAACGCGCACATATTTGACCAGTTCAGGCACATATCCAGGAGAGGTTCCGGCATTGTATATCAAACTGGTTAGATCGATTATCCTGCTTTCGACGTGGACAGCTCTTGGCATCGTCGCGTTTTCACCCGGAAGCAGCGCCCGGGCTCTCGGCGACAGCGCCGGCACGGCCGACCGGCCGGCAGCCGTTGATACGGCAACCGGAGCGGTGACGGCCGAAACGCCGGGAGAGCCGGCCTACCCCCTGTCACCGGAACGGTACGAGAAGCTGGTTTCGTATTCGCGCCTGAATCAGGTCTGGCTTTTTGTCGAGTTTCTTGTCGGCATAGCTACGCTGGCCATAATCCTGGTCAGCGGGTTGTCGGCCAGGTTTCGTGACTGGGCTTCACGGCTTCGGCTCCGCTTCTTCGTGATCTGGGCCTTCCTTGCCCTGGTCCTGGTCGCTGACTACCTGCTGGGCTTTCCCGTACATGTATACCGAAGTTTCTTTGTGGAGAGCGGCTACGGTTTCATGAACCAGACGTTTCTTCAGTGGTTGACGGATGATCTCCTGCAACTGCTGGTCCTGATTGTCGTGGCCGCGGTGCCGGTCTGGTTCTTTTACTGGCTGGTGCAGAAGACCCGCATGTGGTGGCTGGTGTTCACCATTGGCGCGACTCCGATACTCGTGTTTGTCATCGTGATTGCGCCGCTGGTGATAGATCCCCTTTTCAATGAGTTTACGCCCCTGAAGGACACGGTGCTGGAATCGGAAATCATGACACTGGCCGAGCGGGGCGGGGTCGAGGGGTCGAATATCTTTGAAGTCAATGCTTCGCGCCAGTCTTCCAAGGTGAGCGCCTACATGACCGGGCTGTTCGGTTCACGACGGATAGTCCTCTACGACAACCTGCTGAAGAATCTCAGCCACGACGAGATTCAGTTCGTGGTGGGTCACGAGATGGGGCACTACGTCATGGACCATCTCTGGCAGGGCATCGGGTTGCTGATCCTCTTTCTCCTGTTCACGTCGTGGCTGGTCAGCAGGACGATTCACCGGGTTATCGCCCGCTTCAGCAGTCGGTTCAGGTTCGACCGCCTCTCGGATATCGCCTCACTGCCGCTGGTCCTTATTTTTCTGCTGGTTATCTCCTTTGTGGCCCAGCCGGTTACGAACGGGTTCGGAAGGTACGTCGAATCTCAGGCCGACAAGTACGCCATGGACATCACGGGCGTCTCCGGCGAGACGGCCGCCGTGGCTTTTGACAAGCTGGCGGTCTATAATCTGTCGGACCCCGACCCACCTTCCTTCATAGAGTTCTGGTTCTACAATCACCCGTCGCTGAAAAAACGGATGGAGTTTGTCCGGAACTACCGTCCGTGAAGCCTCGGGCAGTCCGGCAATACATCGGTCGGTCGCGGCCGGCCAGATCCGCGTCCGCACTCCCGAATCTGACTTGAACTCTTAAGGAGAAAGTGTATATTTAGCCGACGTATGTGAAATTCGTAACAAGCTGGGAGGGTGTGCGATGGACTTCCGTATAGAGACGGATTCAATGGGGGAAATCAAGGTTCAGGCGGACCGGTACTGGGGTGCTCAGACCCAGCGGTCGCTGCATCATTTCAAAATCGGCGGTGAGAGAATGCCCCGGGAGCTAATCCGGGCCATGGGGATTCTCAAGAAGGCGGCGGTGCTGGTAAACCACGACCTGGGACTCCTGCCGAAGGACAAGGCTGACCTGATCGTCAAGGCGGCCGACGAGGTCATAGAGGGTAAACTGGACGATCACTTTCCGCTGGTCATCTGGCAGACCGGTTCCGGCACCCAGACCAACATGAACAGCAACGAGGTGATTTCCAACCGGGCGATTGAGCTTGCCGGCGGCGAGATGGGATCCAAGAAGCCGATCCATCCCAACGATGACGTCAACAAGGCGCAGTCGTCGAACGACACGTTCCCGACCGGGATGCACATCGCGGCGGTCGAGGAGATTCATGGCCGGCTGATCCCGATGGTCACGCGGCTGCGGGACACGCTGGCACGGAAGGCCAACGAGTTCAACAACATTATCAAAATCGGCCGGACGCACCTGATGGACGCCACCCCGCTGACGCTTGGCCAGGAGTTCTCGGGCTACGTGCAGATGTTGACGAACGCATTGGCGAGAGTCGATGATTGCCTCAAGCGGCTTTACCCGCTGGCTCTCGGGGGGACGGCGGTCGGCACCGGGCTTAACACGCACCCGGATTTTGCCGTGAAGTCGGCAGCCACGATTGCCGAACTGACCGGCAAGCCGTTTGTGACCGCGCCGAACAAGTATGAATCCCTGGCCGCTCACGATGCGCTCGTCGAGACATCGGGCGTGCTCAAGACAATTGCCTGTTCCCTGATGAAAATCGCCAACGACATTCGCTGGCTTGCGTCCGGGCCACGGTGCGGTATCGGTGAGATAACGATACCGGCCAACGAGCCGGGGTCATCGATCATGCCGGGCAAGGTTAATCCGACCCAGACCGAGGCCATGACGATGGTGTGTGCGCAGGTGATCGGGAACGACGTCTCGGTGAACGTCGGCGGGTCGTCCGGGAATTTCGAGCTGAACGTGTTTAAGCCGGTGATTATCTACAACGTGCTGCAGTCGATCAGGCTTCTTGCCGATGCGTGCGAGATGTTCAACGAGCACTGTGCGGCGGGCATCGAGCCGAACGAGACGAACATAAAGAAGAACCTGACCAACTCGCTCATGCTCGTGACGGCCTTGAACCCTCACATCGGGTATGACAATGCCGCCAAAGTGGCCAAGACGGCCCACGCGGATAACTCGACTCTCAAAGAGGCCGCGGTGAAACTTGGCATCCTCACCGCAGAGGAGTTTGACGACAAGGTTCGTCCGGAGAACATGATCGGGCCGAACCTCGGCAAGAAGTGAACACCCCGACCCGTCGGGGCGGCCGGTCATCCGGCCCCGCACAAACATAAAAGCGAAAGGCGGAAAATCCTGTTTCCGCCTTTCGCCGCTTAAGAGGTACATTGCACGTGCCCCCGTTTGGAGGGCGACACGTCTTTAACCGCTCCGGCGCTCGAATTGTTTCCGCAGACTCCCCGCATCCGGGGAAATCTTCGCCCGTGCGATCTTTCACGCGCTTTTCCGCCTGACGCAGCCCGGGGTCGCGCCATGGCCCGGCGAGCGGCTACTCCTTCACCGGCAGGACGTGAATGGCTTTGATGACGAGTTGCACCTCGTCACCGATTTTCAGATCGAGATGTTCGACGGACTCAACGGTCAGGACCGAGGCCATCTGTGCGGGCATCGCAACGTCGAACTTGACCAGCGACATAACGTCGCCCTTCTTGATTGACTTGACCCTGGCCGTGACCTTGTTTCTGGCTCCGTATTTCACGCGTTTTTTCCCTTTCTGCCGGCGCTGACGACTTTGCCGTGACGGCTCGCGCCGGCAGTATACAGGGGGACGGACGTAAATACAACCTTGTCCGACACATACAGTGCGGATATATTCGGCCCATGCAAACGGCCCTGCACATCGCGGCCCTTGTCGGTGAGCTTCAACGCGACATAATCGATGCGTCCGTTTCGTCCACCGAGTTTTACAAAAAGCAGCGGGCCGCCTATTTCTTTTTCCGACGGCCGCGATCGCATCTGGCCCTGGGTTTTGTCTATCACCCTGCCGGGTGGGGGTGTTTTGTAGCGCCGGCCTCCAAGATACGACTTGAGACGGCAGAAAAGCCGTGGCCCGTGTTCGGGCTTGATGGTGCCGTTGTAGTCGGCGTTGAACAGTTCGGCCTTGATCGGATATTCAGGATAGACGTCACGTTGGAGGGACGCAGGCTGGCGGTGGTTTTTGAGGCTGTGGGGCCCAATGGAAATCTATGGCTGCTTGACGACGAGGGCGGACGGCGCGCTACCCTCCGCAAACGCGAGTTCGACCCCGGAACTCCGTACGATGTGCCGGCCGTTCCCCCGGGGCGCCTGAACCCGCTGGAAATCACCGGTCAACTCCTGCGCAGCGCTGCAGGCCGCGCCGCCGCCGGCCAGTCACCGGTGGCCTTCACCGAGAAACGCATCGCCAGCTTCAATCAGACTATGGCGAAAGAAGCGCTCAAGCGGTCAGACATAACGGCCGGGTCGCTCGGCGACGTTTCACCTGACGAATTTGACAACCTGGCCCGGACTGTCCGCCAACTGGCCCGGACCTTTATGACAGCCCGCGATGGATATCTTTATGGCGTGAACGAGAGGCTGGAAGCCTATCCCTTCAAGCTCTCATTCGTCGAACAGACGCCCGAGAAGTTCAGGACACTCTCGCTGGCGATCCTGAATATGACAGTACAGCGGCAATCTGTAGCCGGAGCCGAGGTCGAGAAAAAAGCTGTGCTTTCCGCCGTCGAGCGCGCTATCGGGAAACTGGAGCGGCGGCTGGAGAAGCTTGAACATGACATCAACCGGGCGTCGGACTACGAGCAGGACCGTGTTATCGGCGAACTGCTGCAGGTCAACCGGCAGCAACTGCGCAAGGGTATGACCACCATCGCGCTTGACGATGTTTTCGTCGACCCGCCGTCCCGGGTAGAGATAGCGCTGAACCCCGCTCAGTCACCCGGGGGAAACATCGAGGCGTACTTCAAAAAATACCGCAAGGGCCGGGAGGGGCTTGAGCTGCTGGTGCGGCGACGGGAGATATCCGGCGACGAACTCGAGCAGTTACAGGTTATAGGGGCTGATCTCGAACGGGATTTCGAGGCTGCTCGGGAGAGATACCAGAGTGAGATATCCGGCCTGCTGCCCGGCGTCGCGCGAAAAACGCCGCTCCGACCGAGACTGCCGTATCGCGAGCACACGCTTTCGACCGGGCTGAGGATACTGGTCGGCCGTGAAGGCACTGACAACGACCGCACAACTTTTGAATTTGCCAAGCCGTATGAACTCTGGTTCCACACGCAGCAGTGCCCCGGCTCGCACGTGGTAATGAAATTCCCGAACAAGTCCTTTGACCCGTCTCGGCGAGAGATCGAAGAGGCGGCGGCCGCCGCAGCTTTTTACAGTAAGGCCAAGAACGACTCTCTGGTCCCCGTAATCTATACTCAGCGGCGGTTCGTCCGCAAACCCCGCGGCGTCAAACCGGGTCTGGTAACGGTGGAGCGCGAGAAGTCCATCATGGTGGCACCGAGAAAACCGGACTGACCCGGGTTCCCGTCCAGCAGCCGCGACCAGCATCATACCTTCGGCCTCCTTGTGAAAACTGTAACAAGAATGTGGAGAAACCGATTGACTTTCAGACGCCGACCTGCCTACATTGATGCGTAAATGTAAGTTTGCGGCAACTAACGAGAAGCACCAATGGCTCGAGTGTTCGAAGACAGGAAAGGGCAGATTCTGAGGGAGGCCACCAGCCTCTTCAGCCGGGACGGTTACGACAAAGTGACGGTTAAACAGATCAGCGAGAAGTGCGGCATCACCGAACCGGCCGTCTATCGGCATTATGAATCAAAGGAGGCGATCTACTATGCCGTGCTGGAGTCGCTGGCGGCTCGGCTCGACCATAAGACAACTTTTGATGCCCTTGAGACCGAGACCGACATCGAGAGCCTGCTATCCACGCTGGCTACACACATCCTCGCGTTCTTCTCCGAGAATGAAGACATTTACCGACTCCTGTTATACTCCGCGCTGAGGGGGCACGCCAAGGCGAGCGAGATCTACAACGTTATCCGGGGAACGTACCAGAGTTACCTGACCCGGCAGTTGAATCGCCTGTATCAGGATGGCCGGATTGCCAAGAAGAACAACGAGATTACGGCTCGCTGCTTTATCGGAATGGTTTTCGACTGCGCTCTCGGCAAGACCCTCTGGAGGGGAATGCAGGGAAAGGTTTACGCACCGTCAGAGGTCGTCGCCAACAACGTGCCGATCTACGCCAAGGGTCTTCGAGCGTAGACTTCCCGACTCCGCCGGTTGCCTCACGGATGGCACAGCGACGCCTGAGATGCCCGTGAGAGCGTGACCCGGTTCCGCCTGTTAGTTCCGATCAGAAGGTAGGTTGGGAGAAACGGCCCTCGCTCAGACGGCCCGTCAGCGTTTCACCTTTTCGCCGGTCATAGCCTCGATCTCCTGCAGCAGCGCGGACTCCAGCTCGTCCTCGCTCATTCGCCTGACGATCTTACCTTTCTTGATCAGAATGCCCTTGCCCTCGCCGCCGGCTATACCGACGTCGGCCGCGGCTGCCTCGCCCGGGCCGTTAACGGCGCACCCCATCACGGCGACTTTCAGCGGAGCCTTGATGTGTCTGGTCTTTTCGGATATCGACTCGGCTAGCGGTATCATGTCAATCTGGCAACGGCCGCAGGTGGGGCAGGAGATAACCTCGACACCATCGTGCCTCAGCGAGCAGGAGGCTAGAATCTGCCTGGCCACCCGCACCTCGTGAACCGGGTCAGCCGTCAGGGACACGCGTATGGTATCCCCGATGCCGGTCAGAAGGATGGCGCCGATGCCGACCGATGATTTGATCGTTCCCGTTTCAAGAATGCCGGCCTCGGTGATGCCGACGTGCAGCGGATAGTCGCACCGCTCGGCAAGCATGTGATAAGCCCAGAAGGCCGTCACGGTGTTTGTCGATTTCACGGAAACGACGATATCCCGGAAATCCATCTCCTCCAGGACTGCGATTTCGCGAAGCGCCGCCTCGCAGAAGGCTTCGGGACTGTCGTGACCGTGCCGGGCCAGGACGTCTTTCGGCAGCGAGCCGGAATTGACGCCGATGCGGATGGGCACACCGGCCTCCCCGGCGGCCCTGGCGACCTCGCGCACTTTCCACTGCGCGCCGATGTTGCCCGGGTTGATGCGGATTTTGTCAAAGCCGGCGGCGATGGCCTTGAGGGCCAGCTTGTACTGAAAATGTATGTCGGCGACAAGGGGACGGTCGACCTGATCGCGAATTGCCTTCAGATGATCGGCGGCATCGTGATTGAGCACCGACAGGCGGACAATATCGCACCCGGCGTCGAATAGCTGCCCGATCTGCGCTACCGTAGCCTCGACATCGCGGGTATCGGCGGTCGTCATGGACTGTACGGTGATCGGGAAACCGCCGCCGATAATGACGCCGCCTATCTTGACGGCACGGCTGGAGCGCCGGCGAATGGGATAGTCCAGTTTCATAGTTGCTACTTGACCTTGCCCGGTCAGGGGTATAATTTACCGGTTCTACGCTTGGATACAATGAAAAGTTGGCCTTACTTCATCTGGCTCAAGCGCTTACTGCCGCTGCTTCTGGCGCTCGTCATCTGGCAGGGGTATGTTCTCGTTACACGGCTGCAAACTGAGCGACAACAGAACCTGGACCGCCAGTATGCCCTCGTAACGGCGGACATCTGGATCGCCACGGCTCGCTTTCGTGACGACCCACAAGCGTATATGGCCTACAGGGATTCGGTGCTGGCCGCAAACGGCCTGTCGGCCGAGCAGATGTTTGCCTACCTGGAACGCCACTGGGATCGCCCGGAGGAATACCACTCGTTTGTGCGAATGCTCAACGAGGTCACTGATTCGCTTGGCCGGATGGAGGACTCGTTGAGCGTGGAAGCGGAGAGCCTGAAGGCGGACTCAGCCGCCGGCCAATAACCACCCTCACCGACGCGGTGCTCATTCGACTCTGAACGCGTCCGGAAAGTGTTCCAGTTCACCATCCACAAACGTGACAACGTCAAACCTCAGATCGCAGTGCTCGATGTTCCTGTCGATGAGAAACCGTCGGGCGGCGTCGATCAGGTTGCTGATCTTGCGGCCGTCGACGCGTTCGGCCGGGTGGCCGAACCGACGTGAGGATCCGGATTTGACCTCGACAAAGACGATCAGGTCGGCTTTCCTGACTATCAGGTCAAGTTCCTTGTGCCCCGCGTGCCAGTTGCGCTCGAGGATCTCGAAACCGTTGTCCTGGTAATACCGGGCGGCCCGCTGCTCGAAGACCCGCCCCCGGCTGACTTTCCGCCCCGGGGCGCGGCCGCCGCCTTCAGAGAAGGGTGTGCACATTCACGAGTTCCGCGACCGGCTTGTACGTCCTGCGGTGAATCTCACAGGGGCCGTGTTCTCGCAGTTCGCGCAGGTGAGCCGGCGTCGGGTAGCCCTTGTGGGTGGCGAACGAGTAGGAGGGGAACAGCGCTTCGTACCGGTCCATCATCCTGTCCCGGGAGACCTTGGCAATGATCGAAGCCGCCGAAACGCACCGGCAGTGTCTGTCTCCGCCGACGATGGCAATCTGCTGGTGAGAGATGTTGGGAATGCAGTACTTGCCGTCGACAATGACGAAATCGGGGTTCTGCTTCAGGTCCATAATGGCCTTGCGCATGGCCATGAGAGACGCGCGGTGAATGTTCCATCGATCCACGCACTCGTGATCCATGATGCCGATGGAGCATACGAGTCCCAGGCCGGCGATCTGTTCGAAGACCCGTTCACGGCGCAGCGGTGTCAGCCTCTTGGAGTCGTCCAGGCCCTCAATGGTTGCCTCTGCGGGTAAAATAACGGCGGCGGCCACGACCGGCCCGGCCAGAGGCCCACGGCCGCATTCATCAACGCCGCAGATCGCGCCGTACCCTTTCGCGTACAATGTCCTCTCGAAATCCAGCGTCTGAAGCGTGTCCGAAGAATCTGTCACGTCACGTCTCATGTGACCTCCAACCATGTATACGTCATTTCCCGCGAAGATTCAACAGGAATATCGTACTGGTCATAGTATCGACCGTTCAAAACAGTTTTGTTAGCGGGGTCGCTTCCGTTATCTTGGATTCGGATGATTGTTCACATTTCGTGCAGACATGTCACGTAAACGGGCCAGGCAGTTTGAGTTCATCGTGATCGCCGGCGAGCTGAAAGGTCGCAGGGTCACGGCGCCCGACCTCGGCGTCACACGCCCGCCCCTGAGTCGGTTGCGCAAATCCATTTTTGATTTCCTGACTCCGCACCTTGCCGGGGCACGGTACCTCGATCTTTTCAGCGGCACCGGCTCATACCTGTTCGAGGCCGTCTCGCGCGGCGCCGCGTGCGCCGTCGGCGTGGAAAGGGAACCGGCCCTGGTTGAGGCTGTCAATCGCCAGGCCGATGAATTTCACGTAGCCGACCGGCTGCGCTGCCTGCAGAGGGACGTGCAGTCGGCTCTGCCGGAACTGGCGGACCAGGGACAAAAGTTCGATATCATTATGATCGCGCCCCCGCAGTACCAGGGGCTGATCGATCCCACCCTTGCCGCTATCCGCACTTGCGGCCTGGCCGGATCACAGGGGCTGATTGTCTGCCAGCATGATACGTCGGAAACGCGGGAACTCCGGTTTGAAGACTACCCCGTTGCGCAGCAGCGGAAGTACGGCAACACCACGTTTACCATACTGTCGGCATAAGGGGGGGGTGCCGTTCTTTAACGGCAAGTGCGGCCTGAGGCGTCGGTCCCGGCTTGCGCAAAGAAGCACCCGGCGGCGGGTGCTTGATTCGCGATCTGGTGGTGACGGCGGCTATTTGCCGCTCTGAGGCTCTGAAGGTTTTTTGCCGCCCTTGGCGGCGGTCTTTGCTTTCGCACTGTCAGCCAGCTCTTCCTTGATGCGCGCCGATTTGCCGGTCAGGTTTCTCAGGTAGTACAGCTTTCCGCGCCTGACCGAGCCGGCGCGCACGCGTTCCACCTTGGCCACGTTCGGCGAGTGCAACGGGAAGACGCGCTCCACGCCGATGCCCTGCGAGATTTTGCGGACGGTGAAGGTGGCGCCGGTGCCGCTGCCACGGCGTCCGATGACCGTCCCCTGGAAAACCTGGACCCGCTCTTTCTCTCCTTCTTTGATCCTGACGTGCACCCGGACGGTATCGCCGGCCCCGAAGGGGGACAGGTCATCCCGCAACTGGCTCTTTTCGATCTGTGATATTCGGTGCATGGGACCATCCTTTCTATGCTAAACATCTTTCCTTTGTTCGCTGAGTCGTTCAACAAGCGCTGCCTCTTCTTCGTTCAGATCCGCCTTCTCAAGCAGGTCGGGGCGGTTTGTCAGACATTTCTGAAGGGCCTCCGTCCGGCGATAGTTCCTGATCTCGGTGTGATTCCCGGAGAGGAGCACCTCGGGTGCCTTGAGGCCCCGGTATTCGGCCGGCCGGGTGTAACAGGGGTAACCGAGCCGCTGATTCATGTACGAGTCTTCCGTGGCCGATTCAAAGTTGCCCAGCACCTTGGGAATCAACCTGGCCGTGGCGTCCACTATCACGGCGGCCGCCGGCTCTCCGCCGGTCAGGACATAGTCGCCGATCGAGACCTCCTCGAACTCGTACAACTGCGTGATGCGCTCATCCACACCCAGGTAATGACCACACACGACCGTCAACTTCTCACACAACGAGTACCTGATCGCCGTCTCCTGGTCGAGCGGTTTGCCGGCCGCCGATGTAAGCACGAGGACGTGCCCGCTCGGAGTGGCTCTCTTTTCCGCCTTGTGCGGCCAGCCGAGAGCCTCCAGGCACCGGTCCAGGGGTTCCACTTTCAGGACCATCCCGCCCCCGCCGCCATATGGTGTATCGTCGGCCGTCCGGTGTTTGTCCGTAGCGAAGTTGCGAAGGTCGACCACTGTTATTTCAAAGATCCCTTTCTCCAGCGCTTTGCCCAGCAGCGACTGCCGGAACACCGTGCTGAAGTAACCCGGGAAAAGTGTCACGATTTCGAATTTCATCGATACGTCGCCGCTCATGTCTCGTCGAACAGGTCGCCCGGCTCGACCATGATCTTTCTCTCGCCGATGTCCACCCGCTTAATGTACGGCCGGACCGCCGGAAAGAGCACCTCCTTGCCCGAGCCGGTTCGGATGACGTACACGTCGTTGGCCGGGTACTGCCGCACGTCTATCACCTCGCCGAGCATCCGGCCGGAGGTCGCCTCACAGACGGCGCAGCCGACCAGGTCAAACACGTAGTACGTCCCGTCCGGCAACTCCACCAGCTGATCATCGGTGACTGCCAGTTCCCGGTTGGTCAACCGGGCGGCGTCTTCGGGAGTGTCGACATCCCTGAACTTCAATACGGGCCGAGCCCCTATCATACGGGTCGAACTGATCAGCATCCGATCCCAGCCGTTGCGGTCGGACACATAAATCTCCTTCAGACTCAGAAACCGGTCCGGGAAGTCGGTCGACGGCGTGACGTAGATCTCGCCGGTAAGGCCGCGCGTCTTTCCCAGGCGACCGACCGATACATATCGCTTCGCTACAGTCAATTAGTCCAGCATTTCCGGAACTGCTCTCATGCCCTGCCGTGCGGCGGCGGCCGTGAGCAGCACGCCTATGGCTTTGGCCGTTTGCCCCCGCTTTCCTATCACCTTCCCAAGGTCACTGTCGCCCACTCGCAGTTCGTACACGGTGGTACGGGCACCCTCGACTTCACTGAGAGATATCTTGTCCGGGTGGTCGACCGGCGCTCTAACGACGAACTCTCTCATTGCCGTCTTCCTTTCGAACAGGCCAGCAGTCTTGCGTGAGGTCGTTTATCTGTGTTCGACGGAATCTCCCGGGGGCAGTACGGGCACCTGCGGCGTGCTCCCGCCTATTGGGATGATTCCTGGCTCTCGCCCGCTTCCTTGTCGGTTTTTTCGACAGTTTCCCCGGCGGTTTCCTGGGCACTCTCCTCGGCGGTCTCCTCGGGACTTTCCTCGGCGGTGGCCTTGGGACTTTCCTCGGCGGTCACCTTGGGATTTTCCTCGGCGGTCTCCTCGGGACTTTCCTCGGCGGTGGCCTTGGGACTTTCCTCGGCGGTCACCTTGGGACTTTCCTCGGCGGTGGCCGCCACCGCTGCCTTCTTTATCTTGCGCGTTCTCTTGCGACGCTCGGTGATAGTTGACCTGATGGTCAAATCGGATACGTCCATTCCGCGCTTCGATTTCTCGTACTTCTCGAGAAAGCCGACGTGGGTGAGAAGGGAACTGACCGTGTCCGAGGGTATCGCGCCCTCGTCCAGCCACTTGGTCAGCCGCTCCTCCTTGATGATGACGCTGGCCGGCGTGTCCACCGGACTGTAGGTGCCGAGTGCCTCAAGGAAACGGCCGTCACGGGCACGGCGCGAGTCGGCGGCAACGATCCTGTAGGACGGTTGCTTTTTTTTGCCGACCCGGCGTAGTCTGATATGTACAGCCAATCGCTTAACCTCCATTCTCCGGGCCGCTCAGAAGGGCATGATATCCTTCGGCAGCCCTTTGAATTTCTTCTTGCTCATATTTCCGATCATTTTCTGCATGGCGGCAAACTGCTTGAGCAACTGGTTGACGGCCTGGACGGAATTGCCTGACCCCGCCGCAATTCGCTGCCGGCGGGAGCCGTCGATGATGTTCGGATTGCGCCGCTCTGCAACGGTCATCGATTTGATGATCGCCGTCATGCGCTCAATCTCGCGGTCGTCAAAGTTGATCCCTTTGAGTTGTCGGCCGATTCCCGGAACCATCCCGATGATCGATTCCAGGGGGCCGAGCTTCTTGAGCTGGCCGACCTGTTCGAGGAAATCCTCGAAGTCAAACTGCGCCTTGAGGATCTTCTCCTGCATCTTCTGCGCCTGCTTGAGGTCGACGGTCTCCTGCGCCTTTTCCACTAAGGTGACAATGTCACCCATGCCGAGAATGCGCGAAGCCATGCGATCCGGGTGGAACAACTCGAGATCGCCCAGCTTCTCGCCCACCGAGGCCAGCTTGATGGGGCAGCCGGTGACCTCGCGGATAGAGAGGGCGGCGCCGCCGCGCGCGTCACCGTCGAGCTTGGCCAGGACCACCCCGGTCAGGGCCAGGCGTTCGTGAAATTCGCGGGCCACGTTGACGGCGTCCTGCCCCGTCATGGCATCCGCCACCAGCAACACCTCGTCCGGTTTGACGAGCGCCCGGATCTCTTCCAGTTCCTTCATCAATTCGTCATCGACGTGCAGTCGGCCCGCCGTATCCAGAACCACCAGATCGATGAAGTTCTTGTCGGCGTAGCGCACGGCCTCGCGGCAGATTACCGGGGGAGTCTTGCCGTCGAGATGGAAGTGCGGGACCTGTATCGAGTCGGCCAGCACCTGGATCTGTTTGACGGCGGCCGGTCGGTAGGTATCGGCGGCCACCATCAGAGGCTTCTTGTTCTTGCGTTTGGCCATCAGCGCGATCTTGCCCGCCAGCGTGGTCTTGCCCGACCCCTGCAATCCGCAGATCATGTATACGGTGGGTGATTTGTCGATAGGCGCCAGCGCCTCGGCCTTGCCCCCGAGCAGTCTCACCAGCTCGTCGTGGACAATCTTGATGACCTGCTGCCCGGGATCTATCGATTGCAGGACACTCGTTCCCGTGGCGGCCTGCTCGACCGCCTTTACAAAATCACGTGCGACCTTATAGTTGACGTCGGCCTCCAGCAGCGCCTGGCGAACATCGCGCATGGAAGCCTTGATGTTCTTCTCCGTGAGCTTGCCGTGGCCCCGGATCTTCTTGAAAGCCAGTTCCAGTTTGTCAGACAGGCTGGAAAACATCGCGCCGCGTGAACCCGATTCTAAAACAGTTTTAACCGCTTACTGCAAAGGCGCGGCCGAAATGGCAGCGCCCGACCTCTTGAGGATCGATATCCTCTCGCTTGCAACCAGCCAATATACGCAATTCCCGCGGATTGGCAAGGGGTTTGTCCATCTCCCGCACTCCCCCGCCGCACCTTCGCCATCGGCCAAGTACCTGTCAGGCAGGCGCTTTCACGCAGGCCGGAGAGGCGGCACGGCCGCCCTCGGCTCAGGAATGTCCCAGGTGCTTCTGCAGCCATTCTCGCCGATACTCGTCTATCTGCCTGTAAGAGCCGTCCTTGAGCGTGACGTGCGTACCGCCTTTTATCGCCACGTATTTGTGCGGTATTTGTCGCTGCGTCAACTCCGCCGCCAGCGCCTCGGACTGCTCGATAGGTACCACTGTATCGGCGGTCCCGTGCATGAGCAGAATGGGTATGTTTTTCGGCAGGCGGTCGACGAAGTGAACCACGGACATCTTCTCCATTTCCGTCCGCTTCTCCTGCGGCTCCAGATGAGCGTACTTCCTGTCGAGCAGCCGGCAGAACTCGCGGTCGCTGCTGCACAGTTTGAACAGGTCGGCGATGCCCGCATAGACGATAGCGCATTTGAAACGATCCTCGATGGTCATGGCGCGGAAGGTGGTGATGCCTCCCCGGCTGACGCCTTCGATGCCGATTCGCTCCACGTCGCACTCGGGGTACTGCTCGGCCACCCGGATCAGGTTCAGCGCGTCGTGCACGTCGCGGCCGCCCCAGTCTTCCTGACCTTCGCTGCCCTTGTTGCCGCGGTACTGGGTGGCGAGCACGACATAGCCCCACGCGGCGGTGCTCGCCAGCAGCAGCCAGGCGGTCAGGTCATCCAGCGAGCCGCGGTCATGAACCCCTCCCCGGTTCCAGATGAGGACCGGGTACACGCCTGGATCGACGGGCCGGGCCACGTACCCCCTGATCTTCAAGCCGTCACTCAGGTAGGTGATCCGTTCCAGGATTGTGTCTTCGGTCAGGCGGACGTCATACAGGCGCTGGATGGTGCTTACATGGAACCGGTTTGGCTCGACCAGCCGCTGGTCCAGCAGTTTGCCATCGTAATCTGTCATGATAATACCAATGGGGGAGCCGATTCGGCCTTGTCATCACCTTTCGCGCAAGGAAACCGAGCGAATTACAGCCGGCCTGCGGCGGCTGTCTGCTCCTGCCGGTCACACGTTTCAATACCGGTTCCGGGGCCGGAAGTCAACGAAAATCCGCCCGTCGGCCTGTGCCGGGCATGAGAGAGACAAGTGCCGCTGTAAGCTTGTTTCACTACTCGGTGGAGCTGACCACGAGGTCAATCTCGGTTCCGATGTTCAGTTCGGTGCCCTGCGATTCAGACTGTTCGAGCACCGTCTCGGGAAGGTAGTTTTCGTCCGTCCGGTAGCTGATAAGACCGAGTTTCAGGGCCTTGTCCTCGAGCCGCTTTTGGGCTTCGTCTATGGTCAGGCCGATCACGTTGGGCATATAGGTGAAATCCGAGGCGCGCCCATGGTTGACCATCAGGTTGACGTACGAGCCAAGGGGTATTTCGGATCCTGCATAGGGGTAAGAGAAAACGACCACCTTTTCGGGGATGGTGTCGGAAACGGCCCATGCGATTTCGCCCAGTTTCAGTCCCGCCGACTCCAGTTCCAGCATGGCCTGCCGGACAGACTGGCCGGCCATGTTCGGGATGACGACCTGCTTCTGACCCAGCGAGACAACGAACTTGATGTCGCGTCCCGGCTTGACCTTGGTGCCGGCCACGGGATACTGGCTGAGGACCGTCCCGTGCGCCTTTCCGGGGGAGTATTCTTCCGAGGCGATCTGGTAGCCCAGGCCAAGATTATCGAGCGAAATCTGGGCTTCGATCAGCCGCTGGCCGGAGAAGTCCGGCAGCGGGAACTCCGCTCCCTGGCGGGTTACGATCGGCATTACGATCCTGTCGACTATTATTACGGCAAGGAGAAGACCGATCAGGGGCAGGATGACGGTCAGCACGATTTTCCGCTGACGTGAACCCGGGGGGAGCCATTTGTCCATCCATCCCCGGCGGCGGTAAGCCGAGTGGCTCAATCTGGTGGCACGTATTTGGTTCATACTTGTTTTTACTCAGCCCGCAGCAGATAGGTTCGGCCTTGTCGGGATACGTTCCGGACTCAGGCGGCTCAAATCAAGGTTTAACAGCACGGCCGTAAGATCAGGGGTTCAGCTTGCGCCTGAGTCGGGCGCAAAAAGAGCCGTCGAGGCCGTTGTCGGCGGGATACGTTTTGACGAAGCCGCGCTCCGTGGCCAGCGAGGCGTCGAAGAACTGGCCCGCCGGGTCGATTTCGAACTGGTCGTTGCGCAGCAGTAATTCTTCCACAATCTGGTCGTTCTCGCGGCGGATTATGGTGCAGGTGGAGTACACCAGTACACCGCCCGGTTTGACCAGCCGGGCGGCCCGGTCGATCATCATTGTCTGCACCTTGACAAGATTGTCGATATCCTCGGTCGTCTTGGACCAGCGAAGGTCGGCCAGTTTTCCGGCGGTTCCCCATCCGGAACAGGGGGGATCAAGCAGCACGCGGTCGAACGGTCCGCCGGTGAAATCGGCAACATCACAGACCACCGGGGCAATGATCCGCAGGCCCAGGCGGCGCGCGTTTTCGGTCAGGAGTTTCAGGCGCGCTCGTGATTTATCGACCGCCGTAACGCGTCCTTTGTTTCGCATGCGCATGGCTGCATAAGTCGACTTGCCTCCGGGGGCGGCGGTCAGGTCGGCGACTTCCGAGCCTGGTTTCGGATTCAGCAGTCGCACCGGCAGGCCGGCGGATTCATCCTGCACAAAAACCTTGCCGGTTCTGATCAGTTCGGCCTCCAGCGGCAGCCCGCTCATCTCTATGTGTACGAACTCCGGCAGGTACTTGCCGAACGAGAATTCGATGTTGTTCTTCTGCAGAATGTTGGCTACCTCATCCGGCTTGGTTTTCAGGAAGTTCACCCGGTAGGTGACACGCGGCGGCCGATTGTACGCGACCAGCAGCGGTTCGGTTGCTTCCAGGCCAAACTCGTTCAGGCAGTATTGCACGAAGTAGTCCGGGTAGCTGTAGTAGTTGCCCAGGAAATTGACCGGGTCCTCGTTCTTGTCCGGGTAGACCACCTTGTCAGGCTCGCGGAGCTTGGCGCGCATGACGGCGTTGACCAGACGAGCCTGGGCTTCGTCGCCGAAGTGCCTGGCCAGGTTCACCGATTCCGAGACGGCGGCGGCGTGAGGGACGCGATCGGTGAACAATAACTGGTAGAAGCCCAGGCGCAGGATGTTCGACAGGTTTATGGGCAACTCCAGCGAGGGGCGCGCGAGGTAGAACTTCATCTCGAAATCAAGGCGGCGGCGCATCTTGGTGGTGCCGTTGACAAGTTGTTGCAGGAAGCGGATGTCGAGCGGACGGAAACCTCTTCTCTGGATGACTGACTTTACGGCGTGGTCGGTCTGTTCGCCGTTCTGTATGCGTATGATCGCCTCCAGGGCGGCCGCACGAACCGTATCGTACCGAGTCGTCGAGCCTGTCTTATTTCCCGCGGCCATAACCGATCATATCTCCATCGCGTCTATTTTCTTGCCGTCCGGCTGTACCCGGTACACTTCGGACCGGTGGAAGGCAAGTGCGGCGATATCCGTTTTCAGGCCGTCGGTCAGAAACTCCATGACCTCGTCCGGCCGGGTGTACCCGCCCTCGCCAAGGCCGAGGACCATGCTCAGTTGCCGTTCCCCGACGGAGAGTTCGAATATCGCCGGACGAACGTCGACCTGCCTGGTTTCCTCCTTGCCGCTTCGTGTAACTTCGAGTGACTCGGTGTCCATGACGTTCACAACGGCGGCACGCAGGGCGGTCACGTCCTGCCAGGCATCCAGCGGCAGCGTGTAGACGACGCGGTTCAGGGCCGACGACAGTGAGGCCGTTTTTGCGAGAACCGCTTTAGCCTCGTGCAGTTCGATCTCCTCCGGCAGGGCCTTCGTGAGCAGCTCGATCATGTACGGCATCAGGTTGGCTTTCAGCGTGATATCGACGTACTCGGCGCTGGAAGTAAACCCGAGCGGCAGCGGCGGCCCGAACGACAGCTTCATCGTCGGGTTGTAACCGAGGCTGTAAGCTACGGGAAGCCCGGCGCGACGGATCGTCCTCTCTATCATCCGCAGGTTGTCACGGTGCGACATGAAGCGGTAACGCGCCGTCTTGCCCCAGCGTATGCGTACGCGGTTTTTCGTCGGCGCAGCCTGGTTACGCCCGGCCAGTTTCCTCTTGACCCGACCGAACGTTCTTTCGCCGGAAGCCTCCTCGCCCGGTTCGTGCGCCGCTGTGAGCGGGCCGGTGTACTGACCTATCTGCGCCGACGTCCGCTCCCGTTCCGCCCTGAGGTGTTCGACCGAGGGGCCTTTGCGGATATGTGACCACGGGAGGTTTTGGGAAAAGGGAATGGCCCCGTGGTGTTCGCCGAGATCGATCTTCTGCGTCTCGAAAGCTCTTTTCCATGCCTCAAAGTCAAAGTCTTCGCTCCAGCTGTCGAAACGGCAGCCATTGCGGAAGGCGCTTTCGACGACGTCGGCCATGCGCCTGTCTCCACGGCCCAGGATTCCCACCAGCATTGCCAAGGGGGTGCTGTGGTATCGGAAATGAACCTGTCCCAGCCGGGTGTGCGTTTTGATGAACCTGACCTTGTCATAAATGACGTTCTCGGGGACGATTTCGTCCCACTGGAACGGGGTGTGTGGTTTCGGCACGAACGGCGACAGGGTCACGTTGATGGTCGTTTTGCCTTCGTATTCGCGGCTGATCCCGTGAATGGTGCGGCACATATTCACGATCCCCCGCAGGTCGTCCTCGGTCTCGGTCGGCAGGCCGATCATGAAGTACAACTTTATCTTCGAGAAGCCCTTCTGGAAGGCCAGCCGTATCGAATCATAGATCGCGGCATCCGAAATGTTTTTCCGGATAAACGTGCGGAGTCGTTCCGTACCCGCCTCCGGGGCGAGCGTCAGTCCTCCCTTGCGGAACCGACCGATTGAGTCGAGCAGCGTCGGCGTGACGGAATCCGGTCGAAGGGACGGCAGAACCAGCGAGACCTGTCGGGGCTCAAGCTGCTGGGCCAGCGTGGCAGCCAGCGGCTCGATGTCCGGGAAGTCGGAGCTTGACAGGGAAAGCAGGGAGACCTCGCCGTAGCCGGTGTGCTGCAACTGCGTGTCGACCTGGTGTACGATGTCCTGCCCGGACCTGAGGCGTACGGGGCGGTAGATGGTCCCGGCCATGCAGAAGCGGCAGCCCTGCGGACAGCCGCGCATGATCTCGACACCGAGATGAGTGTGCGCGGTCTCGATAAGCGGCACCAGCGGCCTGGCCGGGTAATAGGCGGGTTTCAGTTGCGGGACGAGGCGCGCCCTGATCTCGGCCGGTGCAAACTCCGTCAGCGGTACCCGGTTGTCGTCGTAAAATGCCGGTATGTAAACCGATTCGACCGCCCGGCAAAGCGCCTCCAGCTTCTCCGCGCGGGAAGCCCCCCGCATATCGCCAAGGATGCCGAGTATCTCCGGCAGGCCTTCTTCAGCGTCACCGATGAAAAAGACGTCGACAAACGGTGCGAGCGGTTCGGGGTTGTAAACGGCCGGCCCGCCAGCCATGACCAGCGGCTGATCGTCGGTGCGGTCCCGAGCTCTCAGGGCAATGCCCGCAAGGTCCAGCATGGCCAGAATGTTGGTGTAGACCGTTTCATCCACCACCGTGAACCCGATGGCGTCGAACCGGCTTACCGGCCGGGACGATTCCAGCGAGAAAAGGGGTATATTCTCGCGCCGCATGATCTCTTCGGCGTCCCGGTCGACCGCGAAAACGCGCTCGCAGAGGAAACGATCGTCACTGTTGACGACGTGGTAGAGTGATTGCAGCCCCACGTAGGACATCCCGAGCTCGTACTTGTCCGGGTACGCGTGTACGTAGTTTACCCTGCCCTGGGGATTCTTTACAATCCGGCCCGGTTCACCGCCGGCGTATCGGCCGGGCTTGATGACGTAGGGAAACAGCTTTCTTTCCAGCAGGTCTCTCATCTGGGAATCACGTGCTACGGTTACAAGGCAGACCTTTCCCGGTCCCATAGATACACGATTTTGCGTTCCCTTGCAAGGCGTAAGTGAGCAGTTTGGGGTGGGCTTTCAGGCCTGTTCGAGAGACAGGTAGGGAACGGCGTTGGCGATCAGTTCGCCCGGACCGACCTTCTTGTATCGGTAATAGCCCGCGGCGGCGATCATGGCCGCATTGTCCGTGCACAGCTCGAGCGACGGATAAAAGAGCCTGCGGCCGGGGGCCAGTCTCTCAGCCAGCATTTGCCTGAGCCGGCTGTTGGCCGCCACGCCGCCGGAGATCGTAACGTGCCGCACCGCCTTTTCAACGGATGCCCGGACTGCTTTCTCCACGAGCACCTCGACCACCGCCTCCTGAAACGAGGCGGCGATGTCAGAGAGGTGAAGTTCGAATTCTTCCTTGCCGATGCGACCGAGGTAGAGAGCCACGGCCGTTTTCAGGCCGGAATATGAAAACTGGTAGTCCTCGTGTCGCAGGGCGCGGGGAAAGCGATGGTAGCCCGGGTCGCCGTCCGCGGCCAGGCGGTCGATCTCGGCGCCGCCGGGGTAGCCGAGTCCCATCAGTTTCGCCACTTTGTCAAACGCCTCGCCCGCGGCGTCGTCCCGCGTGCGGCCGAGGATATTGTACTGCCCGAACTCGATCACCTCTACCAGCAGCGTGTGGCCGCCGGAAACGACGAGGGTCAGGTGGTGCTGATCGAGGTCGCGATGCTCCAGGATATTCGCGGAGATGTGGCCCTCGAGGTGGTTGACCGGGACAAACGGGAGGTCACGCGCGTACGCCAGTCCCTTGGCAAAAGTCAGCCCGACCAGCAGCGGACCCACCAGCCCCGGTCCCTGGGTGGCGGCAACGAGGTCCACGTCGTCCAGCGTCACGCCGGCTTCCCGGAGCGCTTCCTGGAACGTCGGCACGATAGTCTTGATGTGTTCGCGGCTCGCGACCTCCGGGACGACACCGCCGTACTTTGAGTGGACCATCTGGGAGAGGATCACGTTGGAGAGGACCTCGCGGCCGTCACGCACGACAGCCGCCGAGGTCTCATCGCAGGACGTTTCAATCCCGAGTGTCAGCATCCTGTCCCAGGATTACCCGGGTGGAGTCGATGGAGGACTTTTTCACCCGGAAATTGGACGGGCAGTCAATCTTAACGGCGGTGTAGCCGGCGGCGTCAAGACGACGGAAATCGACGGAAACGGTCAGGGCGTTACGATTGAGAAGGTCGATGTCTTCGGGCGGGCCGGTAAGTTCGATGTCCACGGTGGCCGGATCCGTCAGAACGGCCTGCCCCGGCGGGGCATTGTAGACCACGATGGGCAGAGCACTGTACACCCTGGTCTTGACGGGGACGACCTCGATCTCGAGCGTGACCGAGTCGGGGCGTACGGTGTACCCGTGCCCGGGCGGGGACATCACGGCCATGGTTAACGAAATGCTGTTGCGAAGGGACGTCAGCTGCTTTTTCTCCGTAAAGACGCTCGTGAAGCGCCCCAGGGTCGTTCGCGGGCCGCTGAGTGTCACGTTCTCCGGGGAAGAGACGTAAATCCGGCTGATGGCGAAGCCGTCGTCGGCTTGCGCGGTGATGTCAGGGGTCACCGGCAGACTGACTTCTTCCAGATGATCGATGTGCAACTGGATCTCTCTCGGCAGGACGACCTCGTCCAGCGAGATGTCTCCGGAGGGGCTGACCAGAAAGGTGTTGGCGGGCGTGAGAGTGATGTTGTAGCGGCCCGCCGGAAACCCGGTGGCGTTGATCCGGACGCCGCGCTCGCGCCACTTTTCCCTGAGCAGTTTCTTGCCGTTGGCCGAGACTGCGACCAGCAGCGAATCCGGGGGCTCACGCAACAGGGTAAGGGAATCCTTGAGGATGACCCCGTTCACCGGCAGCTTCAACTCATAATTGTACGTCTTCTCGGTGGCCACGTGCAACCACACGAGAAAGCCCATGAGCAGGGCAATCAGTTTGAGCCAGAAATTGTCAAGCAGGCGCATAGTCTACGTACCCGCTGTAGTTTGGTCTCGACACACGGGTTCGATGGTACGCGCATAGTCTACGAAATGGACCGCGGTCAATCAACCATTAAAGTGCCAGCCGGTCAGTCGATGCGATCGGGATTGTTCCAGAAGAATCGGGTCAGACCGAGATCGGTCCCGACCCATATGTAGTCGCCGTCAAGGAGAAGGGCATTGACGGTGCTCGAAGCCAGGCCGTCGTCAGTCGTAAACTCCCTGCTGAACCGGTCCCGGCGGTCCAGAAAGATCAGCGTCATCCCTCTGTCAGAGGCGGCGGCCGCGATTCTGTCGTTGACGGCGAGGGCCCGACCCCCGGCCCGTCGGGTGAAGTCTCGGAAAGGAACCGTCTCGCCGCTGCTCATATCCAGGCTCAGCAGCCCGTCGTCAGAGGCGAACCAGACCTTGTTCCCATACGATTCGATGTCGTAGACCCGGGCAAACAGGACGCCGTGAGGATCATCAAACCGCTGCAGGTTCCCCTCAACCAGCGACAGCCGGTAGGCGCCGATATCGGAGCCGATCCACAGAAAATCGCCGATCACCTCCAGATCGTATATCAGGCGGCCCCCGAACTGGTTCGCGTAGACGTGGCCGATCGAGTCCGTGGCAAGGTCAATCAGGTCCAGTCCGCGTCCGGTGCCGACAAACAGCGAGTCGTGCCGCTTCTCCAGGGCCAGGATCTCGAAGTCGGAAAGGCCCTGGCGCCGGCCGAAACGTTCGACAACCTGCCATCGTTGCAGGTCTGCAACGTACAGGCCGTCGGCCGTCCCGATGTAGAGGGCGACGCTGTCCCCTTCGAGGCAGTAAATGTCGGATGCGGGGAACGATCCCTGCACGCCCGATTCCAGGTAGGCAAACGAGTTGTCGTTGACGTTGAACGCCGTCAGGCCGGTGCGATAGCTGTTACCCATCCAGCCGGCAATCCACAGGAGGCTGTCGTCGCGATAGAGCGTGTTCACCTGGTTTTGCACCAGGCCGTAGGGCAGCAGTTCCAGCAGACGGGCCGAGCTGCCGGCCACTCCGGCGCCGTACCCCCAGGTGCCGATCCAGAGGTCGCCGCTCTGGTCGTCGAGGACGTCGACGATGGGGTACGTTCTGTTGTACGGATCGACAACGCTCTGGGACTCGACGAAGTTGAGACTGGTCGACGGGATGAGGTCCTGCGGAGTGGCAATGTGTTCGTTGTCCGACTCGATATCAGGCAACTCGTTGATAGGGTACCAGCGGTCGAACAGCCGGTTGTACTCGTACAGCCCGGAGCCGGTCCGAACGTAAAGATAGTCGTCGAAGTGCTCCACCCAGACGCGGGCGGGTTGTTCGTTCTCCATGCCCTCAGCGCCGGTCAGCGGCAATTCCCATCGGCTCTCGAGCTTGTTGTACCGGATAATGCCGCCGGGCGTTGCGAAGTAGACGTGCGTCATGGAACTGGCCACGGAGCTGATGTAGTTAAAGTCGGCCCACGTGACCGCCTGGTCCTTCGGGCGAATGCCGCGAGCGTCCGATACGATGAGGAGCAACACCGCGGCCGGCAGGATGAAAAAGATGCGGCGAATCATGCGACTTGCTTCCCCAACAGGTCGAGCACGAAGGCGGCGAACAGCGACGTGCCGTACACGAGAGCGTCCTCATCGGCCATGAACTCGGGCGAATGCCAGGGTTTGTCGGCCCCTATCTTTCGGTTCCTGATACCGAGGCGGAACATGGCCCCCGGGACCTTCTGAAGGTAGCGGGCGAAATCCTCGCCGCCCAAAACGAGATCGGTCTGAACGATCTTTCCGTCTCCGAAAAGCGCCCGGTAATTCCTTTCGTACAGGCGGTTGGTGCCGGGGTCGTTCCTGAGCACGGGGTAGTCGGCGACGGGCTTCAGTTCGCACGTGGCACCGTGAGCCCGACAAATGCCGGACGCCGTGCGTTTGATCAGGGACGGGACTTTGCGGTACAGTTCTTCGGAAAGAGTGCGCGCCGTCCCGACCAGCCGAACCCTGTCGGGGATCGTGTTTCTTGCCCGGCCGCCTTCGACCTGGCCGAACGTGATCACGGCGGGCGCGATGGGGTCGATTTTGCGCGAGACTACCGTTTGCAGCGAGCCGACCACTTCCGCCGCGGCGACCAGGGCGTCCACCGCCGTGTGCGGCCGCGCGGCATGACCGCCGCGACCGTGGATGATCAGGTCAAAATCGTACACCGCTCCCATGCACACGCCGTCACGCAGGGATATCTTTCCGGTCGGCAGGTCGGGGTCGACGTGCGCGCCGAGTATCGTGGAAACGCCTTTCAGGGCGCCGTTTTCGATCATCGCAAGCGCCCCGCCGGGCGGCTGCTCTTCGGCCGGCTGAAAGATAAAGCGCACGTTGCCGTTCAGCCGGTCACGCATTTGGCTCAGTAGCGCCGCCGCTCCGAGTGCCGTCGCCGTATGTACGTCATGTCCGCAGGCATGCATGCGATCCCTGACCCGTGACCTGAAGGACAACCCTGTTTGTTCATGAACCGGCAGAGCATCGATGTCAGCGCGAATGGCCACAGTCGGACCCGAACCGCGGCCTGACAGTTCCGCCAGTACGCCCGTCTTCATCTTGAGCGGAAGGACCCTCAAGCCGATCTTCCTGATTTCCCGCTTGAGAAACTTCGTGGTTTCGAATTCCTCGAAGGAAAGTTCGGGGTGCATGTGCAGGTGCCTTCGCCAGGTGACCTGTTTTCGGTGCAGTCGCCTGGCGGCCGCCCTGACCTCGTTGATGTGATCCGTGTTCAGGCTCATCTCGTTTCTTCTACACGCCAGAGGGTTATAGTTGCTCGATCTCCTGGGGTTGCCGGTGATGGCGGTCCGTTTCGTTGTAGTGCTTATGCTTGTTGGCCAGGAGGTGCGCCACGCGCAGGGGTTCCGGGAGGCGGAAACCTCTCAGGCAGCGCACCACGATCTCCCGGGCAAAGGTTATGTCGCAACGGTGTCCGGGAGAGACGAAAATCGGCTTTACATTGTCCTTGCTTCGATACACAACGCCCACCTCGCTGCCGCGGAAGGTGATCGGCTGCCAGGCACCTCGGGCTGTGTCGACCGGCTTCTGGTGGCCTGCCAGCAGCCTGCGAGCACAGCCGATGGTGGGTTTGTCGAAGGCGATCCCGATATGGCAGGCCATGCCGCACCGTCTCGGGTGAGCGATCCCGTGGGCGCTGACCAGAATCAGGTCGGCGTCGGTGTCCAGGTCGGCCAGCGCCCTGATGATGACCGGCCCCTCCCGGAAGTAAAAAAGCCCCGGGTAGTACGGGAACGATACCGGCATCTGGGCATAGCTGCGTTCAATTTCCTGAAGGTCCGGAAACGTCATCACCACGGCTGCTGCATAGATGAACCTGCTGGCATAACCGTACGCCGTGTCGACGGCGGCGATCAGAGACGGTTCCTCGGTGTCTTCCTGGATCAGAACCGTTCGAGTAGCCTGGTCCTGGTGCGCATAGGCCTCAGGCTTGGTCGCCGGCCACGGATGCTGATACGATAGTTCCATAAGTGAATCCGTTGCGATCAGATAACCGGAGTGAACAGAACGGCCGCGTCCGTAAGCCCGAGGTGTCAGTATGTTCTGCCGCGCGTGGTTCCTTGTACCCGAACTTTTGAAGATCGCCAGCGGAACAGGTATTACCCTGTAAGTACGCACGTTGCTGATCGTTTGTCAAGTTTGCAGCCCGCCTCTGATCCCCGCGACGTGTTGAAGCCCTGAAAAAGTGAAAAAAGAGAGTGCCGTCGCGGCGCTTATTGGCTACCATGGGGGCACTGAAAGGGGCTTGTCGACTCTGCGTAAATATTGCCGTGCGGGCCGGCGGCCTTGTGCAGGAAGTGATCCCGGTGGGGCTCAATCCCGTGGCAGTCTTCGAGGTAACGTATGCCGCCAACCAGCCGTGACAGGTCTGCGGCCGTTCTTTTGTCCCGCCAGGCCCTGCGGCCGACCGGGCGGTCGCAGTGGGTTTGCCGGGTGGCTGAGGCCGTCCGCTACGTCAAGGAGAAGGGCTGTTTGCTCCATACCTCCGTCGGTATGCAGACGTGGGACCTGCTCACGGCGCTTGCTTCGATGGAGCACATCCCGGTGCGCATCTTCGTGACTTCCTCCGAACCAAACCGGTTCGTGCATCGCCGCCAACGGATACTGTACGACTTCGACCTTTCGCCGCAGGCGACGGATTTCGTGCCGGTGGAGCCTGTTGCAGGCTGCGCGACCAAAGAGGCCGTGTTGCGGATTCGAGACGAAGCCGTCATCGAGGGTGCCGACCTGCTGGTTCCGGTATCGGTGCGCCACGGCGGACACATGTATACATTCATCGCGGCGAGCGGGAAGCCGGTCGTCTCAGATTTTCAGGTCCCGTACCAGCCACGGGGATCAGCGCTGGCCTACCGACTGCCGCCGGACTGCACGTGGTCCGGCGCGATTCGGTCCGAGGGACAATACCTGTACCACTGGACTCGGGGCGTGAGTCACGCCTGGCCGGACGAGCGTCAGATCGAGTTCTACCGCGACGTTATTACGTCCGATGAATGGCCTCGCGGCGCCCTGGCGACCCTGCGGCGGATACTGCGCACTAAACGCATTATCGCTTCCGGGCGCCACATGCCGGGCGGCGAGCCGACGGTGTCGTTTTCGGCACTGTCGCCGGACGAAACCGTCCCTCTCATGCGCTGGCGGTCTCGCTATGCCGAGATGTCTTTTGAACCCTACGGCCTGGGTATTGACTGTGCCTGGGCGGAGCGACGAGGAGCACGACCCGTCCGCTATTGTTCGAAGCAATCAGAGGCCGAATCTTCCGAGTCCCCCCTCTGGTTGCAGCAGTCGGTGGGCCGGGTCACGGACTGGCGGTCAGAGAAGGAGTTCCGTCACCGCGGAGATTTCTCGCTGGAAGGGATTCCCGCCGATCGGATGGTGCTGCTGTGCCTGCACAGGGATGAAGCTGCAATGCTGGAACGGGAGTTCGGTATATCGTCAATATACGTAAGGTGACGAAACCTCGCAGCGGTCCTATTTGAGCAGCATCATTTTCTTCGTGGCCGAATGCTCACCGGCCTCGACTCTATAAAAGTAGATACCGCTGCCATACGCCTCGGCATTCCATTCAATCGACACCCGGCCGACACCGGCCCGACCGGTCTCTTCGTGAACGATCTGTCCCAGGGTGTTGAATATGGTCAGCCGGTATTCCGACGCCCGGGGCAGGTCGAACAAGATGACGGTCGCGGGGTTGAATGGATTGGGGTGGTTCTGGTGGAGCACGAACGTCCGTGGCAGCGGCTTGTCGCCGGAGAAGGGGACATCGGTTATCACGACGGAATCCGTGCGCGCGGCGGCACCGCTGATATCTGCAAAGCTGTTGCCGGCCAGAAGGGCAAACGTCACCGTGTCGGACCCCCCCGGCTCGAAATCCAGCGGCCCGGCGGCGACGAGCTGAAAAAGTGCGTTCGGGGAGTTCCGGTAGGTGTTGGCCGTTCCGAACCCGTCCGTGAGCGCCTGGTATTTCTCCCACATCACGAATCCGTCGCCATCAAACGCCGGGATCACTACGAAGGATTCCTTTTCCGTCAGGGCGGTTGCCGGCGGACCCTCGAGCAGCTTCGCTCCCCGGTAGTCTCTGGGTGAACCGCCGTTGTAGTAGGCAATCCAGGCAAACTCCTTGTCCGCCTCGTAGCCGCCCACGCTCTGGGTGTAGATGCCGGCCGCGTCCCAGTTCAGATACAGGCCGGTGTAAACGCCGCTGAGGGCCGAACCGCTCCGGTTTTGAAGAATGTACCGCATCACGATGATGTCGCTGTTGCCGCCGGTGCTGGCAAACGATTCCTGGATGATCTCCAGGCCCAGCGGGTTGGCAGCGTTGCTGTCGTTGAATATCGAATACGTCTGCTCCGTGGCCAGCGGTCCGGGGGACGTGAACACCAGGTCGCCGCCTGCGGCCACCCTGAAATCGTTCTCGGGTTCAAAGATGTACGTGTGCACGCCGCTTGAAACCCGCGTGTAGTCGTCACCGACAATCAGCCCGCCCTCGTACAATTCGTTGGTGCCGCCGTCGAACCGAAAGCCCGCTCCCGGTCCCGGAACGTAGGAGACCGGCCCGAACCCGTAGACGCCGAAATTCGACAGGCTGAATTCAATTCGCCCGGTGTTGTGGGTGACGACGGACTTGCCGGCCGGGGGGCCGACCAGAAAGTGCAGCCGTGCGGGCACAGTGAGATCGGTCCCGCTGATGAGAAAATCAATCGAGAGGATCTGCCCCGGCGTCACGGTGTCGGAGACAACGGCACGAATGCTGTCCGCGGACCGTACGGTATCACGCGGTGACATATTGCCGAAAAAGGCTGATGCGTTGAGCACGGTCAGCGAGGGTTGACTCCCGGTTATCGCGGCCGACACGTTCGTCACGGCGGCACCGAGGCACTCCAGAACGACCGCACCGGCGACCGTGTCGCCGGGCGAAATCGGCGGATAGTCGAAATCGTAAACGCGCACGTTGGCTGACACCTCCGGGCCGTCGAGCGAATCCAGCGCCGCCGGGCAGTCAATGGCTCCCCAGCCGAAGTTGTTGTTGGGCAGTGTTCCGAAGTTGGGGTGAGACGTGGCCGAACTGAGAATAGCCTGCTTGATCTCGTTGACCGTGGCGTTCGGATTCTTCTGCCGCAACAGTGCTACCAGCCCCGATACGTGGGGCGTAGCCATCGACGTGCCGGACATCTTGCCGTATGTATTGCTCGCCTTGGTGGAGCGGATTTCAAACCCGGGCGCCACGACGTTTGGTTTGACGGCTCCGTTGCAGTCGGATGGTCCCCGAGAGGAATTCGGGGCGATACTGTCGACAAGGTGCTTGAGATTGCCGACCGCGAAGCAATCCAGGATATCGTTGGCCCGGTTAGCCGGGTTGGTGATGGTTTGGGTTCCGAAAAGTCCGCTGTTGCCGGCGGCGAAGATGTTGACGATGCCGAGCGCCTCGGTGTTGTCGATGGCGTCGGAGAAAATGTCCTGGCAATCGATACTCCAGTCGATCCGGTCGAAACCCCAGCTGTGGTTGATCACGTCCGGAACGTCATCGACCGTGTTAGGATTGCCGTCGGGGTCCGCCGCCCATTCGAAGGCGCGCAGGATGACCGTAGCACCGACGTCCACCACCGCCGCCGCAATCCACCGGGCGCCCGGCGCGACCCCGGTGGTGTCACCGGCTACGTCGTCGTGCCCGACCATGATTCCCATGACGTGGGTGCCGTGGTTGGGAGAGACAGGCTGTGTATGCGGGAACGATTCACCGAAGATGGGGTCAAACCAGGCGGCGGCGGAATCGCCGTCGTGCCCCTTCCAGTTGCTGAATAAGGCATCGTGGTCGCCGTCGATGCCCGTGTCGAACGAGCAGACCAGTCGCCCGCTGCCGGTGTAGCCCATAGCCCAGGCCTGGTCGGCTTTGATATAGGCAAGGTTGCTCTGGACGGAATCTGTGCCCAGCGCACCCCCCGGGGAGTTCGGGCGGTCCGGCTCAATCAGATAAATTTGAGGCACCGGTTGGATGATCTGGACGTCCGGTCGTTCCGCCAGCGCCCGGAGGCTGGCGGCGGCTACCTGCGCCTCCACCACGTTGACAATCCAGTAGCCGTGCACGTTGTCGGCCTTGTCCGCCGCCTGCAACTCGCGGAGCCTGCCGAGCAAACTCGCCTGCGCACCGTCATGTTCCGCCCGCAGTCGCGCCAGGCCGAGAGTGTGCCGCCCGGCACGGGTAGCCGCCTGCTCCTGAAGTACCGCTCCGAGACGCTCCAGGCCGCGGGGTTCAGGCAGCTTGATCCACACTTTGATCAAGTCATCGCCCGGCCTGTTTGCGATTTGGCGCTCCAGTTCGGGCGCCAGCGCGCCCGCCCGGGCCGCAGGCATGGTCATCGCAACAACGAAAAGGCACAGTGAGAGCATGCTCAGAAGCTTCATCGGAGTCTCCAGATTATAGACGGACCGGTGTTGTCATCCTTCCAGCGAAAAGAAGGCCGGCTGCCGACTGCCGCGCCGGGAGTCCACTTTCGCAGCCGGTTGTAAGATAGTATACTTGGTGCGGTAAGTAAAGCGCCGCATAGACGAACCCCGCGGGGACGGTACCGCAATGAGGCTGAGTGAGGTGACCGGATGAGCGAGCAACCGACACAAAAGGACCACGCGCTGCTTCGAGGCATGCTGGAAGATTTCGCCAGGAACTGGCTGGCCCACGACGGTCTCTGGTTTCAGGCCGTGGAAAAGCGCCTGGGTATTCAAGAGGCGATTGAACTGGACACGGAAGCCTGGGAGGCGTTCACCGTGCTGGAGGCCCGGCGGATCATGCAACGGCACTCCATTGCCCCGGACAGCGGCCTCGAGGGACTCAAGAAGGCGCTGCAGTTCCGCCTGTATGCCTTCGTGAACAAGCAGGAAATTCGGAACGAGACGGAGAAGTCGTTCGAGTTTTACATGCTTGATTGCCGTGTCCAGTCTGCCCGCAAGCGCAAGAACATGCCCCTGTTCCCGTGCAAATCGGTCGGGCTGGTGGAGTACGCAGGCTTCGCCGGAACCATTGACCGGCGCATCAGCACCGAGTGCATCTGTTGTCCGCCCGATGAGCGGGCCGGCGACGAATTCTACTGCGGCTGGCGATTCACGCTGCAGGAGTAATTGGCGGTCCGGGCTTGTCTGCCCGGGAACACGGCCGTGCTTCGCCGGGAAGCGCGCAGTCAGCGGCGGTCCGGTCGGCCGAAGAAATCGACGGTCCTGCGCAAACCCTGCTCGAAGTCAACCGTCGGGTCGTATCCGTACTTCCGAAACTTATCCACCGCCGCGTACGAATGACGGATGTCTCCGGGCCGGGAAGCATCGTACGTGGCTGCAATATCGACACCCATTATGGCGCGGAGCTTGTCCAGCAGGTCGTTGAGCGTGTACCGGGCTCCGCAGGCCACGTTGAACACGTCGCCCACGATTTCATCGTTGGTCGCGGCCAGCAGGTTGGCCTGCACGGCGTTGTCGACGAACGTGAAATCGCGCGACTGGTCGCCGTCGCCGAACACGGTCGGAGGTCGTCCCTCGGCCAGCGCCGTGATGAATTTCGGCACGACGGCGGCATACTCGCCCTGCGGGTCCTGGCGGGGGCCGAAGATGTTGAAGTAGCGCAGGCTGACGGTCGGAAAGCGATACAATTGCCAGTAAACCCGGCAGTACAACTCGCCAGCCAGCTTGGTGATTGCATACGGGGAGAGCGGCTGCGGCGCCATGCCTTCGTGCTTCGGCAACTCCTCAGACTCGCCGTAAACCGATGACGAGGACGCCGACACGAGCTTTTTCACGCCGGCCTGGCGCGCCGCCTCCAGCACGTTAAGGGTACCGTCGATATTAACCACGTTTGACGTCAGGGGATTCCTGACCGAGCGCGGCACCGACGGCAGGGCCGCCTGGTGCAGCACGTAGTCCACGCCGGCCATGGCCCGGCTGACGATCCAGAAGTCGCGGATGTCGCCCTCGATTATCTCGACCTGGTCGGCCACGTGAGCCAGGTTCTTCTGCCTGCCCGATGAGAAATTGTCCAGGACCCGGACCTGCTCGCCCCGGTCGACGAGCGCAGTAACGATGTTTGAGCCGATGAAGCCGGCTCCTCCGGTTACGAGAAAGTGCATGCGATGTCTATCCTTGTCTTGTCGTCTCCGCTATAAAGTGTCGGCTATTTAACCGCCCCGATTTACGATGATATTCTCGTTTGAGAAACTCGAGAAGCCTGTCCTGCTGGTACCTAACAGTAACACTATCCGGGCGGTTTGTAAAGTAATTCTCTGACCCCGGCAGGCGGCCTCAAACAGCCTTACTCCCGCCGGGAGTACACCGTATAATCCCAGGTCAGGGCGCTAAAGCCGGTCTCCGGGCGGTACTGCTCGAGAAAAACAGAATCACCCAGAAAGCCGCTGATGGGGCTTGATCGCGCCGCCACCAGCCAGTCGGGGGCAAAATCCAGAATCGCGGTCCCGTAAGCTCCCTGGCGGTTATACGGGATCACCTCCGGAGATATCAGGCCGTCGCGGTCCAGAATCCGCCGTTTCGAGTAGTAGCCGAGGTAGCCAATGTCTTCGGCCGCCACAAGGTCGTCCGGTTCGGCATGGGTGTACAGGTAGTATCCGATCTGCCGGTGCACGCTTTCCAGCCCCTGCTGATACTCACGGTAGCGAGCGACGGGGCGGATGTTCCCTGCCGCCAGCAGCAGCGCCAGCGCGCCGGTGACGGCGATCCCGATGGCTCTCTGACGCCGGATGGAAAGGTCCACTCCGGCAGATGCAATGCGGTCAAGCAGCCACGGCAGGGCCGCAGCCGCGAACAGCAAGTACACCGGATATATGGGCGGAATGTACCAGAAAAAGATACGGGTCGGGCTTAAGGTGAAAAAGAGGATCAGCGAGACCATCCAGACTATCTCGAGTCGTCCGAAGTACTGCTTGCGGTGCAGCCACCAGCCGCCGACAACGGCCGCAGCCGTCAGCAACCAGCCGAAGGCGTTATGCCACGCCATCACGTACACCAGGGTTTGCCAGGGAGATCCCGCCCCGAATCGGCTGTACAGAGCCAGCTTGGCCGGAATCGAGTTGGGGACGGGAGAACCGAAGTAGTACCAACTAAAGGCGCACCAGGGTCCGAGCAGAACCGCCGGAATCAGGAGATAGCGCAGCCACCCGGTGCGATCCGTAAGGACATTGTAGGCCAGCAACAGCAGCAGCAAAATGCCGCCCTCCGGTCGGGTGGCTGTGGCCAGAGTGGCCATGCCGATGGCATAATACTGGAGGCGTCGGTGCTGAAAATAAAGCCCGGCCGTGACAAGCAGCGTGAAGAACGCCGTCTCCATCCCGCAGGCATCGGCGGCCACGGAGCGGGGCCAGAGCACGTACAGGAGTGCGGGCAGAACCGACAGACGCATAAGGCGCAGCGAGCACGCCCAGCGATAAAGGATCATCGCGGTCAGGCCGGAACTGATTACGGACACGACCAGGGCGGCTGCGACCGGTGCAACTCCCGACGTGGCGAACATCGCCAGGACCAGCGTGAACAGCGGAGTGGAGGTCCCCAACACGTGCTCGCCGGCGTTGTACACAAAACCAAGTCCCGCGACGAGATTGCGGGCATATCGAAACGTGATGAACGCATCGTCGGCAATGAACCCGGTCAGGTGGTGAAAGGCCAGCCGTGCCGCCACCGCGGCGGTGAATAACCAGATCACGTGGCGCTGTGAAGACGTCATCGCCCGCTGCCCGTGATCGCTGTCGCCCAACGGAAGCCCATAGACCATGGATAGCACGCACGCGTATCAATGTCAACGGACGCTTTTGAAGGGAATGGACGGAGCCTGACGGTACCCGACCCGAGACAAACCGACGGTACCGCTCGGCGGTGCATGGGGCCGGCTACGGCGGCGGAGACATCATCTGCTTTTTGTAAGGCACGTGCAGTCCCCGCGCTTTCTCGCCGAGGTACTTCTTTGTCAGTGTGACCATGATGCCCGAGAGCCCGATAAGCGCCACCAGGTTCGGGACCGCCATCAGGCCGTTGGCAATATCGGCAAACGACCACACGGCCACGAGATCCAGTCGAGCGCCGATGAGCGTGAAGCAGATGAACACCCACTTGTACGGCTGCTTGGCCTTGACACCGGCGATGTATTCGATCCCCTTTTCGCCGTAGTAGGACCAGCTCAGCACGGTCGAGTAGGCGAACAACAGTATCGCGCACACGACCATCCAGCGGCCGTAGACCGGCAGCGCCTGGTCGAACGCCGCCATGGTCAACGGGGCGCCGTTGATGCCGCTGTCCCACAGGCCGGAAGTGATGATCACCAGGGCCGTCATGGAGCAAATGATGATCGTATCGATGAACGGTCCCAGCATAGCCACCATACCTTCGCGAACCGGTTCCTCCACCTTGGCCGTCGAGTGCGCCATTGGCGCCGAACCCTGTCCGGACTCGTTGGAGAAGAGACCCCGCCTGAGACCCCACTGGATTGTCATCCAGACGGTGATACCTGCGGCGGAACCGCCGACGACAGCAGTCGGGTTGAAGGCGTGGTAGAAAATGAGCTGGAAGGCCGGTATTATCTGGTCGCGGTTGATGTAGAGTATCACCAGCGCCGAGCAGACATACAGGACGGACATGATGGGCACCAGGTACGAGGCTACGCGCCCGATGCGCTTGATGCCGCCGATGATGACAACGCCCACCAGAGTGCAAATCCCCAGGCCGATTACCCACCGCCACAGGCCGACCTGTTCGGGCGATACTTCGAAGGCGTCCACCAGCGCGTGGGCCAGGGTATTGGACTGCGCCATGTTTCCGGCACCGAAGGCCGCGACGGCCGTGCACAGCGCAAACATGTAAGCCAGCGGCCGGTAGGCCCTGCCCAGGCCGAGTTCGATATAATACATCGGCCCGCCACGCACGTTGCCGTTAGACTCGATCTTTCGATACTTGATGGCCAGTGTGCACTCGCTGTATTTGATGGCCATCCCGAAAAAGGCCGACACCCACATCCAGAAAATCGCCCCCGGGCCGCCGTAGTAAAGGGCGATCGCCACGCCGCCGATGTTGCCGATGCCGATGGTGGCGCTCAGGGCGGCCGACAGCGCCTGAAAGTGCGTCAGTTGACCCTTGTGTGCGGGGTCGTCGTAGGCACCGCTCGTTATAGCTACGCCGTGCGCGAAACCGCGCATCTGGATGAACAGCATTCGAAGAGTGAGGAAGAGACCCGTGCCGAGAAGGAGTATGACCAGCGGCACTCCCCAGACCTGCCCGGAGACTTCTTCGAGGATGTGGTTAAGTTGCTCCATGGGGCGCTCGGTAGATAATATATCCGGATGCCTTTGGCAAATACTATCTTGGCCGAAATGACGCGCCCGCCGGTCGCAGCACGACTCGAACGCGGTTGTTATGGGCTGTCCGAGCGGCGCAAGCCGCTCGATGCGGGAGTGTTTTGCGGCAAAAAAAGAGGGGCCGGCCAAGCCGGCCCCGAGCCAGCACTCTTTTAATCCACTGGCCCTTGGTGCTATTAATGCTATCGGCAGGCCCGCGTACTTCTTCAACACACGGGCGATTCAAGGTGAAGAGTTTAGACTTGTGCGCTTCGTGGCCCGGTCATATGTTTGCTCAAAACGTGCGCAGCTTACACAAGAGGATTGTACAGATGTCGGAATTTCAATACATCCATGCTCGCCAGATTCTCGATAGTCGTGGAACTCCTACTATCGAGGTGGACGTTTGCCTCAGCGACGGCACCCTCGGACGCGCGGCGGTTCCGTCAGGAGCCTCGACCGGCACCCACGAGGCCGTCGAACTGCGGGACGAAGACGACTCGACGTATTTCGGCAAGGGGGTCCTCAAGGCGGTCGACAACGTCAACAAGGTGATCGGACCGGCGCTCCTGTCCGACCAGATTGATCCCTTCGACCAGGTAGCGCTGGACAACTACCTGATCAATCTGGACGGAACGCCCAACAAGGGAAAGCTTGGCGCCAACGCCACGCTGGGCGTCTCTCTGGCCACCGCCAAGGCGGCCGCGGAGAGTCGCGGGCGGTTTCTGTACGAATACATCGGCGGCTGCAATCCCAAGGTGCTGCCGGTGCCGATGATGAACATTCTCAACGGCGGCAAGCACGCGGACAACAACGTGGATCTCCAGGAATTCATGATCATGCCCGTCGGTGCGGGCAGCTTCCCGGACGCGCTGCGGATGGGCGCGGAGGTGTTCGGGCACCTGAAGACCGTGCTGAAAGACAAGGATTACAACACGTCCGTGGGCGACGAGGGAGGTTTCGCTCCGAATCTGAAGTCGAACAAGGAGGCGCTCGCGGTTATCAAGCTGGCCATCGAGAAATCCGGCTACGTGTTGGGTCGGGACATCATGATTGCCCTCGATCCCGCCTCGACCGAGTTCTACGACAAAGCGACCGGGAAGTATCGCTTGGAGGCCGAAGGGAAAGAGCTTACGAGCGCACAGATGATCGATTATTATGCCGACCTGTGTGAAGAGTTCCACGTTATTTCAATCGAGGACGGCCTGGCCGAGGACGACTGGTCCGGCTGGCAGGAACTCACCGCCAGGCTGGGTGACGATATACAGATTGTGGGCGACGATTTGTTCGTCACCAACCCCGAACGGCTGGCCAGGGGCATCAAGGAAAAATCGGCCAATTCCATTCTCATAAAACTGAACCAGATCGGCACCCTGACGGAGACGCTTGACACCATCAGCATGGCCCAGAAGGCCGGCTTCACGGCCGTGGTGTCTCACCGGTCCGGGGAGACGGAGGACGCCACTATTGCCGACGTCGTGGTGGCTGTGGGAGCTGGGCAGATCAAGACGGGTTCCGTCTGCCGTACCGACCGTATTGCCAAGTATAACCAACTGCTGCGGATAAACGAGCAGATCGGCAAACACGCCGTCTATCCCGGCATGGATGCCTTTTATAACATACGTCGCTGACAGTTGGTTCGACAGCCCCCCGGTATGCATCAACGGCAAGACCTTCAAGGTCTTGCCGTTGTCTCAAGAAACTCGTTGCTGATTCCTGCGGTCGACAGGCCTGCCGGTGCGACCCGCCGGAATAACCGGCTTCACAATCTGCCTAATACGTTTCCCACGGGTATTGACTCCTGAAGACGCAGTGCGTGCCCGACGTCGGTGCGCTCAGGTCGATCACCAAATCCAGTTCCTCGTCGCCGGACGGTTTGTACGGCTCAATGACGATCAGCCTGTACTCTCCCGGCGGCAGGCCGGTTATCTGATAGTCGACGTCGAACAGACAAAGGCACTCACATGGATTGATCAAGGAGTCAAGCTCGTTGATGGTGATGGTAAAATCCGTGACGTCAATCTCGGCCGCGATCACCGGACAACAGTTGAAGCCCGCGTTGATGTGCTTGATGGTCAGCGTGTAGTTCTCTGAGTAGCTGAAGTCGATGCAGTCCTGGTCCGAAGGCGGATCACTCACGGGTCGCGCCAGCATTTGCGACTTGCAGGTTGAATGCGCGGTTACACCTGTGAACCAGTCACCCCACGGGTACTCCGATCGATACACGCAATGCGTGCCTGACGTCGGGTTGCGCAGATCGATTACGACATCCAGTTCGTCGTCGCCGAAGGGTCTGTACGGCTCTATTACGATCAGCCGGTATTCTCCCGGTGGCAGGTTGGCTATCTCATAGTCGACGTCGAACAGACAGAGGCAGGCACAGGGTTCGATCACGGAGTCAAGTTCGTTGATCGTGATGGTGAAGTCCGTAATGTCGATCTCGGCCGCAATCACCGGGCAGCAGTTGAAGCCGGCGTTGATGTGCTTGATGGTCAGCGTATAGTTCTCGCCGTAGCTGTAGTCAATGCAGTCCTGGTCCAAAGGTGGATCACCCTGGGGTTTCTCCTCCAGGAGCGACTTGCAGGTCGAGTAGCCGACCACGGAACCTGACGGGCCTTCGCATGAAAGCAGGCTCCCCTGACTGATGAAGAGATAGTCAATCAGGGCGGTCAGGTCGCCGATGTCCACTACGACTTCGCGATCTGCATTCAGATTCGCCTCCTCCGGACAGCAAAGCGAAGCCTGGGAAATGAACAGGAAGTCGATCAGCGCCGTCAGGTCGCCGATGTCGACCACGCCATCCGGACTGCAATCAACGTTACCTCGCACGTCCTGGCAGCACGTTTCCTGTGCGTACGCCGAAGCCGTGCCGAAACTCAGAAGCAATAAGGCACATAAGAGGACCGTCGTGAAGCCCCCTGGCCGGTCCGGCAATCGAAAAAGCCCCGAGCAGGTGTGCTTAAACCGCATAAGTCCCTCCCGGTCTGTGAGTGGCGATGGGTACGTAGATGTTGCGCTGGCACTGATGTCAGTAATAACATACAAGTCCATCCACGTTGTGTCAACAGCTTTTTCGGCCGGCTCAGGCGAAATCCGTCTGAACTTTCTGCCGCTTATCCTGTTATGGTCTTCGGGTTTAGCTGTAAAGGAGCTCTGCCCGAACTGCCGATATAATGATAGATGGGCTTGCGGGCGAAATTATGTACAGGTTAACACTTTACATGGCGGTCATTCTCCTGCTCGGAACCATTCCGAGCTGTCAGATGGCACTTACCGAGATCTCCGCCCCGTCCCCGCCCCCCCTGGCTGACAGCCTGATGAGCGTCTTCGGCGAGTTGCACCAGGCCGTGCTGCAGGATGACCTGGACCGGTTTCTTTCCATACTGGACCCGGTGGAGGCCGCCAACCTGAAATCGCTCACGCGGCAGCGGGGGTTCGGGTCGCTGGCGGCCTATCTGCGAACTCAGTTTTCGAACTGGCCGAAACTGGATACGCTGCAGTTCGAGAGCCTTGTCGAGGAGAGCGGCTATGCTCGTCTTGGCCTGATCGGGCCGGGCAGCCGCCTGGGCTTCAAAATCGAGCGAACACGTTATACCTTCCTTCTCTTCAAGTCTCGTGACCAGGACTGGAAACTCAGTGCCATGACGACCATCGAAAAGGACCGGTACGACCTTTACGGTCACGAAATCACCTATCATGAGACCGATCTTCCCCCGAGGCTGCGTTTCCCCCGACGCTTCTAATCCCTCAGACTGTACATGGCCCAGCCGTCACGCGCGGCCCGGGAGCGTGCAGTGAAGGCGCGGTACAGGCCGACCGATCGCTTTTAACTTGCACCCGGGTTGTGCCGCCGTCTAATTCATGGCATGCCTCGCCGAGTCAAGCCAAGATCGTCACTGCTGGCGCCTGCCGAGTCGCTGATCAGGCGCCTGTCCGATGCCGACAGGCATATCCGCAGGCGAATTATCCGATGCGGACTGCTGGCGATGGCTCTGTTGTTTCTATACTCCCTCATGAGCGGCACGTACGGTCTTCCCCGGATCGTACGCCTGAAGATCGAGAAGGAGGCATTGATCGAGGCTAACCGGGAGTGTGTTGTGGAGCTTGTCGACATGGCACGGGTGCGCCGAATGCTGAGGTCCGACCCGGCCTATATCGAGCGAATAGCCCGCATGCGCTACCACATGGTTCGCTCTGGAGAGACCATCTACCGTTATCGCGGCCAGTAACTGCCGATGCCACTGGAAAAGTCTGAAGCCGTCATTCTGAGGATGTTCAATTGGTCGGAGTCCTCACGAACGGTTGTCTTCTTTACGCGGGACTTCGGCAAGCTTCGCCTGCAGGATAAAGGCGGGCGGCGGCTGACCACGAAGCGCGGGCGTCTGTTGCCCTTTACTCGAACGGAAGTGACCTTCTACCGCTCCGAGAGGTCCGGCAGCGGCTACATTTCGGACAGCGAAGTCCTGGAGGCGTTTTCGCTGGAGGGCCAGGGAGAATTGGGCCGGCTGGCGTACGCGTCCGCGGCCTGCGAGTTGCTGTACCTGCTTCTTCCCGAGCAGGAAACGCAGCCTGAGCTGTACGAGTATTCGATCGCATATTTAAGACAAGTAGCGGCGGCTGACAGGAGGGCCTTGCCGCCGGTGTTCATCAGCTTCTTTCTGCGGCTCATGTCACAACTCGGCTACCGTCCTTCCCTGGCCTACTGCGCCGGCTGCAGCACTGCGCTGGACAGGATCATCGCAGCCGGTCAAGGCCTTGTCTTTGCGCCCGAGCGAGGCGGAGTGCTCTGCCGGGCTTGCCAAAAGGCGGGAGAGCGTTATATTCCCGTTTCGGCCGGCGGCGCCAGGTTGCTTGCGGCCCTTCAGCGGGCCTCTCTTGCCGAGGCGGCTTCCCTGCCGATAGGATACGAAGACGCCTGCCGGCTGATCGAGGCGCTGACGAAGTTCCTTAAGTATCATTCCGGTCTGGTATCGGATTTGAAGTCGCTGGCGTTTCTGGAGAAGTTGAAAAACAAGCGACTCAACGGGTGAGACAGCGATATGGGCAAAGACAAAGCTAACGACCTGATGGACAAGATCGTCTCGCTGTGCAAGCGGCGAGGCTACGTATACCAGTCATCCGAAATCTACGGCGGCCTGGGGTCCTGCTGGGACTACGGCCCGCTGGGTGCCGAACTCAAGCGCAATCTCAAGAATTTCTGGTGGGATGCGATGACGAACCGCCGCGACGATATCGAGGGCCTCGATGCCGCGATTCTGATGCATCCCCGCGTCTGGCACACCTCCGGACACGTCGACGAGTTCACCGATCCGCTGGTTGACTGCAAGACGTGCAAGGGCCGGTTTCGAGCCGACAAGCTGTCCGAAAGCCACTGCCTGCTGAAACCGTCAAAAACCCCGCTCGAGTGCGGCGGCGAGTTGACCGAGGCGCGCAGTTTTAACCTGATGTTCAGAACCTTCATGGGACCGCTCGAGGATGATTCGGCTACCATCTACATCCGGCCTGAAACCGCCCAGGGGATTTACGTCAACTTCCTCAACGTCAAGAACTCCTCGCGCCAGAAGATACCCTTCGGCATCGCCCAGATGGGCAAGGCCTTCCGCAATGAGATCACGCCCGGTAATTTTATCTTCCGCACCCGCGAGTTCGAACAGATGGAGATGCAGTTCTTCGTCCATCCGAGCGAGGACAAGAAGTGGTTTGATTTCTGGAGACAGGAGCGCTGGCGCTGGTACGAAGAACTCGGCATCGACCCCGGCAAGCTCCGGTGGCACTGCCACGAGGAGAAGGAACTGGCCCATTACGCGAAGGAAGCATACGATATCGAGTACGAGTATCCCTTCGGCTGGCAGGAACTGGAAGGCATCCACAACCGCACGGATTTTGACCTGAGCCGCCACATGGAGGCTTCCGGCAAGGACCTGCGCTACTTCGACGAGCGCTACGACCAGAAATTCATCCCCTACATTATCGAGACCTCCGCCGGGTGCGATAGGACCCTGCTGACACTCCTGGTCGACGGTTACGATGAAATGGAGATCAAGGGAGAGAAGCGGGTATTCCTTCGGCTCTCGCCTCGAATAGCCCCCATCAAGGCGGCCGTATTCCCGCTGGTCAAGAAAGAGGGTATGCCGGAATTCGCTACCGCGGTCTACCAGGAGCTCAAGAAGCGGTTCAAGGTATTCTACGATGAGTCCGGCGCCGTGGGGCGGCGGTATGCCCGGATGGACGAGGCCGGATGTCCTTTCTGCGTCACCATCGACGGCCAGACCCTGCAAGATGAAACCATGACCCTGCGTGACCGCGATACCATGGAGCAAGTCCGTATGAAGATCCCCGAAGTTATCCGCTTTCTCGAGCAGAAAATCAACGGGCAGGACCCGGACCCCCGGCCGTAAACCTGCCGGACATACGCCTGCTCTTGCCGTGAGCCCCTTTACTCGTTGATGATAGTCGGCAACCGGCCCGGCCGGCCTGCATCAGGCCCGCCGGACGCGTAGTAATCGTCAAGTTCTCTTAGCGCTTACAGGCACCAGATGTGTTCTTCGAGGGCACGGGCGATATCGTCGAGCGAGGGGTACATTACGGATGAATCGTCGCGGGGCTTACTGCGCTTGTCTCGGAGCGCGTGGCCGTCGATAATGACGGTGGGAGACTTGACTGCCTGCTCAGTTTCTACGATGTGGGCGAGTATTCCTCGTTCCCGGACAAACTGACGTACGAAATCTCTGGTTTTGGTCTGACGCGGGTCCTTCCGTGAATAGACCAGACCAATCTCCATAGTATCCTCCCTATTTCCTATACTATAATGCCAAGATCGGCTCGTCAACAAGAATCTCTATCTATGGAACGAATCAGGCGGCGTGAAAGTGTCACGTCAGTCTCATTTTGTCGAAAAATCGGTCAGGAAAATCGATCCGGACTGCGACAAGCATTCGTCCGCAGGCGATGGGCGGTCTGGTCCGCCCGCGCTGTCACCTGCCGGTGCCGGATGGCGAGCCGGACATCCGGGCGAGAGTCTGCGCATAGAGGCTGTTGGCGTAATCGGCCTTGTAGGGATTGAGGATGGTCGCCCGTTCGTAATATTTCTGGGCCCGGTACAAAAGCAGGCGGTCCTGCCTGGTCAGAGCCAGGCGCTGCAGGAAGTGGCCGCACTCGAGTTGGAGGCTGAAGTCGGTGGGAAAGCGCTCGGCAAGTTCGGTCAGCAGTTGCAGCACGTGATCGTATTGCTGTTTGCGCTGCATCAACCGCGAGTACAGGATGCCGGCGGCCTTTGAGGAATTAACCATCATCGGTACAGAATCCAAGGCCGCCAGGGCGCTGTCGATCTGGTCCCGCTGGAAGTAGTTGGCGGCTCGCTCATAGGGAGACTCCGCGTACGCATTCGCCCTGACGTTGGGGAACGTTTTGCTGACGTTATACAGTTCGACCAGATAATCCCGGATCCAGTAAGAGGCCACCGGTTTCAGGCCGGCCAGAGCCGGGAAGTCAACCACGGCGGCCCGCCAGTTGGACAAGTCTGCAGCTACGTGAGTGATCGGAAAGCTGTCGAACAGGCCGCTGTCGGACCGGGTCGCCCCGAAGAAATGAATAACCGACTGGTGCTCCGTCTGAAATGTCAGTGTCGGCGCGTATGGCCCGGCCACGACGGCCCCGGGGCCCAGAATCTGGCCCATATCACTATTGGCTTCAGCCACCGAGAAGTGATGATCGAGGAAGTGCTTGCGGCGGACCCTGAAACCGTTCACCAGAGCAGACGTCCCGACCAGAAGCGTTGCGAGCATAATCACTGTAGCCCGGCTGAAAAGGCGCGGCCTGCTGCGGATGACCTGTCTCGTGGCCAGGGCCAGGCCGAGGCCCGCCGCCAGCGAGAGCCACACGATCAGCCTGCGCGGAGCGCTGACGTCGTTGAAGAACCAGGCGTTCATCACCGTATGGAAGGTCAACATCCAGAAGAGCAGGACGGCCAGCCAGCCGCCTGTTTTTCGCCATCCGGCGGCGCCTAAAGGCTGCGAACGCATCGACCAGTCGAGGGTCGTAAAACAGAATACGATCACGGCCGGCACAAAAAACAGACTATAGCGCAGGGGTGAATAGTTCAGCGGCATCAAACTGATCCAGCCCGAGAGAATCCAGAAAAGCGAGTACACCATCGTCGGCGGCAGGTTCTCAATACGGGATTTGCGGCCCTTTCCGCGGAAAACGAAGAAGAGGCCACCGGCCACCAGAAAGAGCAGCAGGTCCGGATTGAGATAGTACAGATGGTTGTCAAAACCAAACGAAACCAGGTGCTCGGCAAACGCCCAGGGGGATTTCAGGCCGTCAGGAAATCCGTGCAGGCCGAAAGATTCGCGGGTGAAGAACTGCACCGCTTGAGAAGCGTGTCCCCCGTAAAGCAGAAGGATCGAGGCGGCACCGGCGGCGATAAACCCGATCAACGTCGCCGCTATGTGTTTCCATGGTTCCGGGCGTCGCAAGGCCAGGATTGACAGAACGACCGTCGGCACCAGCAGGGCGCCAAACAGCTTGCCCGTGACGGCAGCCAGAGCCGCCACGGCCCCGGCGGCTGCAGCCCCGGAGATCCGGTCGCCCCACCGCGTCCAGATGAGAAAGGCCAGGCCCGCCCAGAAAATCAGCCCGTTTTCCAGGTAGGGGAGCCGGCCGTAGGTCAGAAGCGTCACGTTGATGAGGTAACACAGGGCCACGGCAGCCGTCACCCACGGGCGGTGATATTTCACCAGCGCCAGCAGGACCAGGAACATCCCGGCTATGCTCAGCAGCACGCCGACCGTGTTGGCCTCCCTGAGCGTAACATCCGTCAACCGAAGCCACAGGCACGAAACGAGTGACACGAGCGATTTCTGAAACACGATCCAGCGCGGGTCGTTCAGCGGGTCGAACTCACCGAAGAGAATCCTGTTGCGTGCGTGCAGGCTGTACATGTAGGGGTCGGTGGAAAGAGACTGGCCGATCCCCGAAAAGTACATGGGCGGGTCTGACGTCAGGTCCGACTGCCAGAAAGCGAATCCGGCTACGATTACCAACGCCGTCAGCACAAACGCCCATTCGCCGACTGATTTTACCTTGAGCACCATAACGGTCCGACGGTTTTATCCCTGCTATCGGCAGAGACTACACGCGGCTTGAGAAAAGCGGCACCTGGCGCGATATCCCGAGCGCGAAACGGCAACGGGCGCCGCCGCTCGAAACGCCATCTGCTCATGGTGAGATGTCAGTGGTAAAATGCGGTGCGCGCTGCCCGAAGATACCGCGCTACCGGACAACTATGGGGTATTCCCCCGGAGGTTCGACTGCACCGACGACTTTTTCCGGCAACCCGTTTTTGGCCAGGGCCTGACTGAATTCGTCCGCGCGGTCCGAGGGAATGGCGATGAACAGACCACCGGAAGTCTGGGGATCAAAAAGCACCGCCGCAAGGCGCTTGTCCAGCGAGTCGGCCACGTGCGCCTTCCCCGTCATGTATTCTCGGTTGTCGCCCGCCCCGGCCGGTATCATCTGCCGCTCCACCAGTTCCCGCACTCGAGGCAGGAGAGGCAGGCTTTCCGCGAAGATGCGGATGGTAACTCCGGAAGCGGCGGCCATCTCGTAAGCGTGGCCGAGCAGGCCGTAGCCCGTGATATCGGTCGCGGCGTGCACGTCGTGAGCCAGCATGAGATCAGCCGCGGTTTTGTTCAGTGCCGCCATCTGCGTAATGACGGTCTCGATAAGCTCTTCGTCGACAGCATTGCGTTTGATACCTGTCGTAATCAAACCGGTACCGAGCGGTTTGGTCAGGAACAGCTTGTCGCCCGGTCTGGCGCCGGCGTTGGAGACGACCCTTCGCGGATCGACCAGCCCGGTGATCGCCACCCCGTACTTCAGTTCGCTGTCCTTGATGGAATGGCCGCCCACCACCACGGCGCCGGACTCCTCGATTTTTTCGCTGCCTCCCTTCAGGATTTCCGTAAAAACGCTGGTCGGCATTGATCCCAGGGGAAAGCCGATGATATTGAGCGCCGTTAACGGTCGACCGCCCATGGCGAAGACGTCCGAGAGCGCGTTGGCGGCTGCGATCTGCCCGAAGTAGTACGGGTCGTCGACGATCGGCGGAAAGAAATCGACGGTCTGGACCAGGGCCAGGTTCTCGGCAATGATAAACACGCCGGCGTCATCGGCCTTGTTGAACCCTATCAGCAGGTTTGGGTTATCGGCCTGCGGCAGGTCTTTGAGCGCTTCGGCCAGGAACCCCGGCCCGAGCTTGGACGCTCAACCAGCGCAACTGACTTCGGCGGTAAGCTTTATAGCTATCTCACGGCGTTTGTCAACCATTGGACAAAGCTAACATGCCGGGCCGGTGATTTCAACCCTGAAGTGCGCCTCGGCGTTGTCCTGTGCAAATAAGGTACAGGCTATGCCGCTGCATACCCCTACAAATCCGCGCCATACTTCCGAAAATAGTACATTAGCAGCTTATTCCGGAGGTTTGCGGTCGGACCCGGTCGGTCGGCCGCTCGTCGGGGGCCGCTGCAGTTGCCCGGTGGGCAGGGCGTTCGGTTGCCGGACCGCCCGGTTCTCGCCGGAGGATCCATGCGGCTACGGCTCGGACGAGAGTTGAGCAGCGCTTGGGAGATACGGGAAGCACATGAAGAACGATACGACAACAATGCGACTCGACCAGATCCTTATCTCTGAGGGGCTGGTCACACAGGAGCAGGTAGCCGAGGCGCTGGAGCATCAGAAACAGAACGGCGGAAAGCTGGGTTCTCTTCTGCTTCGCTTCGGACACGTCGACGAATCCGGACTGCTCAAAGCCCTCGAGAGGCAATTTGGATGCGACAGTGTGCGGCTCTCTGAAATCGAGATTCCGGATATGGTGCTCAAGTTCATACCTTCGCGGGTGGCTCGGGCGCGCAACGTCATTCCGTTCGACTACAATCCTGAAACGAACGAGTTGAAAATAGCGTGCGAGAACCCCGGCGACGAGCACCTCGTCGACGAACTGGGATTTGTCGCCCGCGGCAAAACCGTCAGACTATACGTCGCGGCGGAGATGTCCATTCAGGCGGCCATTGGACGCTGCTATTCGAGCCCCCCCGAGCAGCTTCTGACACAGCGTATCTCGACTCCGGACAGTGCCGGCCACAGCGAAGTTGCAGCCGGGACGCCAGCGGGCGGCCGTAAGTCGCCTTCGGCCAAAGGGGCCGTGCTGCTCGTGACCGACGACCTCAAGGCGGACGATCCCGTCAGGAAAGGGCTGGAGCAGGAGAACTTCGACGTCGCCATCTCGGATTCCGCAAATGAAGCCATCGGAATGATCGGGGGGCGCAGTTTCCACACCGTCTTTGTTCGGGATTCCGTGTCGGGTAACTACATGGACCTGATCGATCGGGTCAGAAAGATCTCCCCGAGCACGCGCGTCCGGTATTACGGATCGGCCGGCGAGCTGTTGCTGGACGAGACAGTGACCTCCGAACAGGCCGACCTGACGGTGATGAATTTCGACCTGCTGACGACCCTGCTGGCCTCGAGGGAGAAGCTGCGGTCGAACCACAGCGGCCGCGTGGGCCAGTACGTCGATCGCCTGTGCCGTCGGCTCGAACTTCCCGCCAGAGACCGTCTCGCCATCGTAACGGCGGCATATCTTCACGACCTGGCCCGCTACTACTATGGAAACTCCGACGAGCCGAACTACGAGCGAACGCTGGTAACGTTGTCCGCCGGCAGTCTCGAGTCATTCAATTACTCGCCTCTGGTGACCGGGATATTGCGGTGCATGTACAAGGACCTGGAAGGCAAGTACACGAAGCGGCTGCCCATAGAGGCGCTCGGCGGCAATATCGTGACGGTGGCCGACATCTTCTGCGAGGGCATTCCATACAACGAGAAGGTCTCGCTGGACAGATTTGACCGGATAAAACAGACGTTTCACGACCTGGTCGGAAAGCTCTTCATGGCCGAGGTCGTTGAGGCGTTTCTCAACATGGTGCAGGAGGACATGCTCGCCGTGCAGGAGTCCCGGAGATTCAACCAGGTGATGATTCTCTATGAGGACAGCGAGGCGATGGTCCTGGTTGAACAGCGCCTCAGACGGCACGGCTTTCGGACCGTGGTGGTGCAGTCGATTGACGAGTTTGTGGACCTTTACGGGCGCAGCCGACCCGACATCCAGGTCCTGATCAAACACGGCAGCACGTGGCTGGTTTCGGATTTCGTCGGTGTGCTCGTCTCCCGGGGCGTGGCCATCGACTCGGTGGCGACCTTTCTGTTGGTGGATCACCCCGTCGCGACGGAATTGACGTCCATGGTTGAGAAGGGGATTGAGGATGTCATCCCGATGGATGACAATCTGGATCTCCTGATCGCCAAGATGAAGAAGATCGGGAGTCGCCTGGAGCTGGCATCGTCCCAGCCGCTGCTGACACTGCAGGACCACGGCACGCGCGGATCGCTCGAGGACATGAATCTGATTGACCTTCTCCAGGCGCTGGGCCCGAGCAGGAAGACGGTCAGGCTGGCGGTTTCCTCGGAGGACCGGGAACTGGTGATATTCCTGAACCGGGGCGACATCGTGCACGCGGCCTGCAACGACAAGGTGGGTCCCGAGGCGGTCTACGAGGCGATTGTATGGGGCACCGGCAGTTGGGCGGTTGAGCCTGTCGACGCGGACGACCTGCCGGAACAGAACAATCACTCGTCCAACGAGGCGATTCTCATGGAAGGATGTCGGCTTCTCGATGAACGGGAACGGGCCGCCAGATCCGGCGCAGCCAGCCCGACATAGCCGGTGTCACTCTTCAGTCACGCGCCCGACGAAGCAGGTAAACCATCTTTTTTCGCTGGCGTCTGCGGACGTCCTGCGGGATGTCATCGTAATACTCGCCTACAGCCAGAGCCGCCTGGCGCGCTTCGTCCTTGAGGCGCAACTTCTCCAGGCAACGGCAGATGTGATAATCGCACTCGATGAGGTTGTAGCAGTTGCCGGGGAGGACGGCCAGCCGCTGACGCAACGTGCGATACACCTGCAACGCCTGATCGTAACGCTCGCTGAGAAACCAGGCCGACGCCAGGGGCCACAGAAACGACTTTCCTTCAGGATAACTCGCGGCCAGCTCTCCGGCAGCCGCGATCACGGAGTCATACTCCTTCGCGTCCAGCCACACCCAGGCCAGGGCGCTGCGCGCGCCTTCGCGGGAGATCAGCGAGGAATCGGCCGCGAGACGAAGTTCGCTGATCCCCCGGACCTTCTCGTTCTTGAGCAGGCGCAGGAAGCCCAGCAATCCCGCCCGCGCGGATTTCCAGTAGTGGTACGATCCCAGGCCGAGGTATAGATCGTAAAGAGAACTGTCGGCTCTCAGGCCCTCCGTGTAATCGGCGCGGGCGTCGACACCGAGCTTAACGGCCGTGATGAACGACCCGAATCGTGCCTCCCACAGGGATCGGTACGCTTTGGCATGTCCCCTGAAGAGGCAGAACCAGGCCTGTGTCCGGCCGGAACAGGTGTCGATCTGGCGTTCGACCTTGCGCTCGACCGAATCGATCAGCGACCGGAACGATTCCGGGTACAGGTTCTCCTCCCGGTCGGCCATTTCACCCATCAGAGCCGCGGCCTTGAACAAGTACCCGGCGGGGTCGTCGGGATAGACTTCAATGTAACCGTCATACAGGGCCTGAACGCCCTCAAAACGATCGTTGAACAGCAGCACCTGCCCGGTGTTGAAGATGTTTGCTTTGAGGCTGTCAAGGTACGGTCCGGCGGGGGCGTCCAGAGGCAGCAGGGGCAGGAGCGCCAGCATAAGACCCGCGAAGAATCCGGCACGTCGCTTCATGCCGGTAGTGTATCAGGTCGGGGAAGTCCGGGCAACAGCAAATGCGCTATATGACCGCAGAGCCGGGCACGAATTCGAGAAGCTCGACGTCTCGTGAAGTGGTCGCAGTGATGATGACGGCGTTGCCAACCTGATGGTACACCAGGCGGCAGCCACGGCAGTTGTGATCGTAGAAGGTGATAGCGCCGATGGTTCTCGGGTTGGCCTTGAGCTCCTCGGGAATCTCGAACGAGTCGGCGGTGGCCACGAACACTGAAACGCAGCACGTGCCGTTGTGGTACACCAGGTGCGCCACCTCGGATCCCATCAGGTCCTCCGTGTGACCACCGGTCAGGTGGAAATCGTTCACCACCCGGTCGACACTGTAGCTGACATCAGTGTACACGCGCATCACCGACTGGGTGACGGCGACGGAATCCACATCGGTGCTCGGGTTGCTGAAAATGCTCCGGTGAGCCTTCTCCAGCGGGATCAGCATGGCCTCATGACGGCGAGCGCCGGAGAAGAACATGTACGCGGCGATCACCAGCACCAGGGACGCCGCCGTGGCCAGGGCCCACGACAGCCGCATGAACGGCGGTTGATGGCGGGCGGGGACTGCTCTCTCGCGGTCGATGCCGTCCAACTGGCTGAGCACTTTGGACTTGAGAACAGTAAGCCTGCTTAGGGAGTAGTCCGACTTGAGTCTCTCGTTGATAAGCGACTGCACGGACTCTTCCAGCCGGTAGATGTCGGTGCAGTGATGGCACTCCCTGAGGTGCTCCTGCACCCGTCGGACGTCGATTTCAGAGGCTTCCTTATCAATTATTTCATAGAGCAGTGCTAAGGCTTCCTGGCAGTTCATCTCGCAGTGTCCTTGATGTACCCATTCTTGACGGCATAATCAAACAGTTGCTTCTGCAGGAGTTTCCGGCCCCGGTGTAGCCTCGATTTTACGGTGCCGATCTGGATATCAGCAATGTTGGCGATCTCCTGGTACGAGAAGCCCTCAAGAAAGGACAGAACCACCACCAGTCGGAAATCGTCCGGCAGCTCTTCTATAGCTTTCTTGACGTCATCATCGAAGACTTTGGCAAAAAGCTCCTGCTCCGGGTTCTTATCGGGTCCAAGCTGGGCCAGCTGGCCGTAAAGGTAATTGTCATCGATATCATCCACATCCACCGAGACCGGCGCTCGTGATTTCGACCGGTAGTCATTGATGAAGATATTGGTCATGATCTTAAACAACCATGCCCGGCAGTTCGACCCTGGCTCAAACTTGTCCCAGTTTCGGTACGCCTTGACGATGGTTTCCTGCACCAGGTCTTCGGCGTCACTCTGGTTCCTGGTCATGCGCAACCCAGTGCGGTAAAGGGCGTCCATGTGAGGCAGCGCCTCGTTCTCGAACACCTTCCGCTGGGCCAACTGCGTCGCTGTGCTACCGGGCATGCGTGGACTCCCTGCTTGTTTCCGGCGGCTCAGCTTGACCAGAGACCACTATTGAGTAAAACAAGTCGGTCACCGACTAAGTTCCCTCTAAGCACATAAACATCAACGAAATAGATAACGTTTAATCAAAGGCGGTGCGGGCAAAGCCGATCATTCTTGGCCAGTTTCCCTCCCCATGATCTCAGAATAACCACTGCTCGCGAATTCCACAAGGATTTTCGCCGGCTCATGGTCCCGGACACGTCTGATCGGCGGGTTTTTCCACGTCCTGGCCACAGAATGCAGCGGCCCGGCTTGCCGGACGTTTCCCGGTCGGGAGGTGCAATCGCGAACCGACCGGCCTCCAAAAGCGTTATACACACTAAATGGACCGGTATTATCTGATCTACGATGACTCCTGCCCGATCTGCCGGTCAGCCGCCCGGCAACTCGGGGCGCTCGACGACGCCGGTGCTGTAAAGCTCGTGCCGCTCTCTGCCCCCAGGCTCCCCGCCGGCATGTCCTTGCCCCCGCGGCCGGAGTTGGAAAGGGAAATACACCTGGTTTCAATCGACGGCTCGACGGTGACGGGAATCGACGCGGCCGCCAAGCTGGCTCTGCTGCTACCCGGAAGACGATGGGTCGAGCGGTTGCTCACGGCACCCGGCCTGCGCCGGATCGCCGGCCTGGTCTATGAGTTGATCGCCGGGCACCGTCAGGGACTCTCAAAGCTGTTTTTTCGCCAGCGCGGCTCGTCCAAAGGTGCGCGGCGCGTGTGATCAGCCTGACCGTGGCGGCGTCGCCGGCAGGCGTGCCGGTGCCCGGTACCGGCCGGTTACTTCTCAGCCGCAGGCACGGCGTCCGACTTTTCGCGGGCCATGCCCAACTCAGTCTTTACTTTGCCCAGAATCTCACTGTAGATCTCGGTGTTTTCCTGCAGGAACCGTCTGGCGGCGTCACGTCCCTGGCCGAGGCGGTTGGAACCATAGCTGAACCAGGAGCCGGATTTTTCGACTATTTCATGCTGCGCGGCCAGATCGAGCAACTCCGCTCCCGATGAAATTCCCTTGCCGTAAATGATGTCGAACTCGGCTTCCTTGAAGGGCGGGGCCACCTTGTTTTTCACGACCCGCACCCGCGTGCGGCTGCCGATCATTTCCTGACCATCCTTGATAGAGGCGATTCTGCGGATATCCAGGCGGACAGTCGAGTAGAACTTCAGCGCATTGCCGCCGGTGGTGGTCTCCGGATTGCCGAACATGACTCCGATCTTCATCCGAATCTGATTGATGAACACGATGGCGGTATGTGACTTGGCCGTAATGGCCGTGAGTTTGCGCAGGGCCTGCGACATCAGCCGGGCCTGCAGTCCCATGTGCGCATCACCCATCTCGCCCTCGATTTCCGAACGCGGTGTCAGGGCCGCCACGGAGTCGACGGCGATGATATCCACGGCTGACGAACGAACCAGCGCCTCGACTATGTCCAGCGCCTGTTCGCCGTTGTCCGGCTGGGAGATCAGCAGGTTCTCGATGTCAACGCCCAGCGCCCCGGCGTACGTGGCATCAAACGCATGCTCGGCGTCGATGAAGGCTGCGGTGCCGCCGAGTTTCTGGGCCTCGGCTATAATATGCAGGGTGAGAGTGGTCTTTCCGGATGCTTCCGGGCCGAATACCTCGGTCACCCGGCCGCGCGGTATTCCGCCCACGCCGAGTGCGTAATCAAGGCCGAGCGAGCCGGTCGGGATGGTCTCAACCTCCAGCACCTGGCCGTTGCCGAGCCGCATGATCGAGCCTTTGCCGAACGAGCGTTCAATCTGGGTCAATGCGGCTTCGAGAGCTTTTCTTCGGTCTGTAACGGCAGAGGTAGAGCTTGCCATGTCAGCTTTGCCTTTCTGTATCCTGATTTTCCTGTTCGTCATAGCCGGTATACTATAGATGTTTGATCATGAAATATATCACATTCCGGTTGAAATTAAAGTAATTTCGGCCCCTGACAGGGGGTGTCACCGTGTGGCGGTCATCCCCGGTCCCGTACCCCCGGCGATTCACGGCAGAACCGTTCGCACGGCACACACATCGGCCCGGTCGGTCATGGTGAATGATTGTGCATAATAATGGTCTATTTTGTAACAATTACGAACAGCCTTGCATCCTCAGTCGCCGGACCCTCTGCGGAGCTACGGCGAGCTTTGCAGGCGATCACGTATCCCTTTGGCAACAAACGAGTTATCTTGGGGCTTCAATCGTCGGCCTTTCGTTATCTGTCGGCATGATTATTGCAGCGGTTACCTGCGGATAACAATATATGTGCATCACGACAACTATGAATGACAGCAACGAGAGGTCCCCTGTGAAGAGATTACTCCTGATACTTGCAACCGGCCTGATGGTCGCGCCGTCGGTTCTGGCGGTGCCTCGGATTCAGCTTTATATCCCCGGAGCCACCTATGACATGGGTACCGAGACCTGGACTACCCCGGCGCACGAATTCGAACTCTGGGTGGTTGCCAGTAATCTTGACAAGGGGCAGCTCTATGACCTGACGCTGGTGGCATCGCTTGGCGCCGGTGGCAATCCCGTGGGTGGAGCGTTGTCGATCACTGACGCCTCGGCCATTACCACTACTTTCGGGATGGCGGATTACATGTACGGCACGCCCCCGCCGGGTGACGGGTCAATGCCGGCGCACGGTATCTATCCCTCCTGGTATGCCGAGCATAATGTTGCCGCCGTGACCGGTTCACCTTACGAGACGGTCATGGATTATACCGGCGACGGTGGCGGCTCGAACGCTTTTGGAAATATCTTCCGGTTTACCGTGAGCACTACCTACGAGTACGTCCATTTTGATGCCTACGGTTACTTTGCCGACATAGACGGCCAGTTCAAGTTTGCACCTTTTTCACATGATGCTGAGACGGCGGTTCCCGAGCCGGCCACCCTGCTTCTTCTCGGTCTCGGATTGGCCGGGGCGGGGGTTGTCCGGCGTTTGAGGAAGTGACTTTTCTTTCGATGCATGTCAACCGAAAAAGCGGCTCACCCGAGCCGCTTTTTTCTTGCCTGCTCTCGGACGTCGGAAAGTTTTACGTGCACCGGAGCCGGGTCGTGCGGTGTCGATTCCGATTTTGTCGCGCGGATTCCGAGTCGCAGCGTCAGGGTTGCAGCAGTGCCTCGTGCAGTCGCTCGTAGATGGGGCCGGTCGGAGTCAGGGTCGATTTGAACAGGCATATCCGGTCGAGTTGAATCGGGATGGCCTCGAACTTATACGACTGCAGAAAAGCGGTGAGTTCCTCGATTCCCCGGGAACTGCGAACCCGCCCGAGTGTCAGGTGCGCCCTGAAGGATTTCTTTTCCGGTTCGAAACGAAGTTTGCGCACTCTGAGTTCGATCTGCCTGGCCAGGTTCGCCATGGTCTCGGTGTTTTCGCCCAGACCAGCCCAGATGACGCGCGGCCGGTTCAGGTTGGGGAATCCGCCGAGACGGTCGATGGCGGACGCGATGGTCCGAAACTGAGCGGACACCTCGTCGATGACTGTTTTCAGGGAGGGCACACGCGCTTGCTCGGTATCGCCGAGAAACCGCGCGGTGACATGGACGTTGTGCGGGACTACCCATTTTACCGGCCCGCCCGTCTGCCTGCACAGAGATATAATCCTGCCCAGCTGCTCTTCGACGGGCCGGGTCAACGGCAGCGCTATGAACAGACGCATCATGAGATGTCGAGTATCTCCCGGCGAAGCATTTCCAGCGCGGCGTAGCTGGCACGGGCGCGATTGACCTGTCGATCCACGCCCAGCCGGAACAGGCGCGCCTGGTTGGTATGGGCAGAGGCCAGCCCCACGTAGACGGTGCCGACGGGTTTGTCGTCAGTGCCGCCTTCAGGTCCCGCAATCCCGGTTATTGAGAGCGCATAGTCGGTTCGGAAGAGCTTGCGTGCGCCGGCCGCCATAGCTTTGGCGCATTCTTCCGAGACCGCCCCATGCTCCTCGAGAACGGCCGGTTCGACACCGAGTTGCTCCGCTTTTACTTCGTTGGCGTACGCGACAAGGCTGCCGACGAAATACGCCGAGGATCCGGGCACGGAAGTGACCAGCTGACCGAGCAGACCACCGGTGCAGGACTCGGCGGCACTGAGAGTCTTGTCGTTATCCCTGAGCAGGTAGCCGACTACGGCTTCAAGACGGTCATCATCCCGACCGTAGATGTACCGTCCACAAACCTTCTCGAGGCGCCGGGCGAGTCCTTCGGCCTTTTCTGCGGCCTCGGCACCGCTTTGCCCCCGGGCAATGATGCGCAAATCGACCCCGCTGTACGACGGCAGGTAGGCCAGCCTGACGCCGGCTTCGAGTTTCAACTCAACGCCGATCATCTCCGCCAGCCGGGACTCCACAACGCCCGTGGTGCGCAGCTTGATGACCGTGATAGCGCCGATGCCCTTGAGGCCTTTCAAGTAGGGCACAACGTGGTCGACGAGAATCTGCCGCATCTCCACCGGTACGCCCGGCAGACTGATGCAGATGCGGTCCTGCTCGCTAATGCAGATGCCGACCGCCGATCCAATCTTGTTCGGGAAGAACCTGGCCCCCTGGGGCAGTAACGCCTGATTCTGGTTGATGGCGGGCATCTCGATACCGCGCCTGGCCCAGCGTTCTTTTATGTCAGCCAGAACGTCCTCGTGGAAAACGAGGTTGCGCTTGAATACTCTGACCAGGGCCCGTCGGGTCAGGTCATCATCGGTCGGCCCGAGCCCGCCGGTGGTAATGACAATCCGGGCACGCTTGAGGGCCAGCCGGAGGGCCTCCTCCATGGCGTCGAGGGAATCACCGACGGAGCTGTGGTACTTTACGTTCAGTCCGATGGTGGTCAGCCGGGCGGCGATTTGGGCCCCGTTGTCGTCGACCGTGTGGCCGGTCATCAACTCGTCGCCTATGGTGATTATCTCAACGTCCACGGAGGCTCCGGACTAGTTGCCTGTAACAGGGTAGTGAAAAACGCGCTCGGCCACAAACAGAATCAGCCGCACGGTTATATTGGCGTAAAGTCCGGCGGCGACATCGTCCATGGTGACTCCCCAGCCACGAGGGAGCCTCTCCAGGGAACCGACCGGAGGCAGCTTGACGACGTCGAAGAATCGAAAAGCAAGGAATGCCAGCACGCAGGCGGTCAGCGAATGCGGGACGAACAGCAGGGCCGTGAACATACCCGCCCATTCGTCGATGACAATCCGCCGCGAGTCGTGGCCGTACAGCACTTCAGCCAGCCCCGATACCCACACCGAGAGAACGATCGCCGCGATGGTCACAAGCAGAAGGATCGCGCCGTGGTTTCCTATAAGCAGGCAGGCAATCACCCAGGCGGGGATTGTCCCCCAGGTGCCGGGAAACGGCCTGAGGTACCCCGAATACAGGCCGGTAGCGAGGCATTTGACGAGCGTGTCTCTCATCGCCGCCGCTACTTCAGGACTGATTTTATCATGTAGAAGTATTTCACGATGTAATCCACCCCGGACCAGACGGTGATGGCCGCCGTGACCCACAGTCCCAGGTTGAAGTAGAAGTAATAGTCGAATTCAAGCAGGCCCAACGCCGGGCTCTCCAGTTGCGTAAGCAGGGCCAGCAGGGTGATGTAGCCGATCACGATGCCGACGACCGTCATCTGCACGAAGGTTTTGAGCTTGGCCCCCCAGCTCGGCGGGATGACTACACCCTTGTAGGCGGCCAGCAGCCTCAGGCCGGTGATCGCAAACTCGCGGCCGACGATCAGAATGACCGGCACGGCCGACACGAACTTCATGGCGATAAACGTGATAAGAGCGGACGAGACCAGGATCTTGTCGGCCAGCGGATCCATGAATTTTCCGAACCCGGTGACAATTCCATACTTGCGCGCATAGTACCCGTCGGCCATGTCGGTGAGCGCCGCCAGGACAAAGAGAGCCAGCCCCACAAGCTTCATGTAGAAGTTGTCCACGATGAAGAAGAACATGAACACCGGTGCCAGGGCAATGCGAAGCAGGGTCAAAAGATTCGGCATGTTCATGATGCGGCAAGGTAGGCCATCCGCCGCGACCAGTCAATCGGGAAAACCCGAAGCGCTGACAAGTTCGGGCAGTCGCGGTCCGCAGGGCCGGGCGGTTTTTTCCGCACCGGAAGAAGAAAACTGGATTTTGGCGAGGGGAGGGCGGCGCAAGGCGGTGGCATCCCGGAAGATCACACGAGGCTGTGTGCCGGTCGGCCTGCCGGGCGAAGGCCGGGCCGATCCGGTCGGAGCCTGTGGTGCGGAGGTCTAATCGCTTACGTGAGAATTAATTAGGGACAATAAAAAACCCAGGCAGGTGGTCAGTCCTACCTGGGCGGACGATATTAGGTAATCCACAGAAAGAGTAACACTTTCCGATTGCACGTCAAACATAACATATTCCCCCGGCTTGTCAAGGGAAAAATTAAGATTTTTGGGCTTTTGCCGGGGTTTGTGAAACCCCTCGCGGCTTTGCCCGGCCGGCCCGATATCCCGGGCTGGCCGGCGGTGCCGAACCGGCAGATCGGCGCCGCCGGCTACCCGATGGATGAGAAAGAGACTCAGCTACAGCCTGACGTTGCCCCGCAGGTGTCGCATTTCAGGCAGGTGCCGTTGCGGATCATGGTAAAGGATCCGCATTCCTGGCACATGTCTCCTTCGTAGCCTCGGAGTCGAGCGAGGGTGATTTCTCGCCGGATGAGGTGCTCTCCCCTCTCGGCCGCGCCGTCGGTTGCTGTACCGACATATTCAAGCACCGCCTCCGGTTCTGGAGATTCTTCTGCTGGAGCGTGATTCTCCATCTGCTTACCACTGCCGTTGCCTCCTTTAGCATCGCCGTTGCCGTCACCGTTGGGGTTGAATCGCAGGTGCCGCGTGCGTATGTCATCCTGGTTGCGGCTGGCCGTAGTGAGTTGGCCCGTGATCTGCGGCGTGGCCGGCTCCTCGGCCTCCCATTCCGTTGATTCCTCCGCCGGTGTCCCCAGGGCATCCATCCGGAGGTCCTCCTCCGAGATGTGAGCCAGGTCGTTACGTTCGAGGTAGGTAATGGCGAGTTCCCTGAAGATATAGTCAATGATCGAAGTGGCCATGCGAATCGATTTGTTCCCCTTGACTATGCCGTTGGGTTCGAAGCGGCTGAAGAGGAAAGCCTCGACGAACTCCTCCAGGGGAACGCCGTGCTGCAAGCCCAGGGAAACGGCTATCGCGAAACAGTTCATGAGGGAACGGAAAGCCGCCCCCTCGCGGTGCATGTCAAGAAAGATCTCGCCCAGGGTGCCGTCGGAATACTCGCCCGTCCTGAGGTAGATCTTGTGGTTTCCGACAACCGCCTTCTGCGTGTATCCTCCTCGCCGGTTCGGCAGCTTGCGCCGCTTGGCGATGTAGCGGTAGACGAGACGTTCGGTCATCTTTCGGGCCACGCTGTCCACCGTCAGCTCCTGCTCACCGTCAGTGTCTTCATCAAAGAGCGCCGCACTGAGCGGCTGGCTGAGCTTGGAGCCGTTCCGGTAGATAGCCACCGCCTTGTTCATGGACTCCCAGGCGAGGCGGTAGGCCTTCTTGACGTCGTCGATCGTGGCCTGCCCGGGCATATTGATCGTCTTGGAGATGGCCCCGGAGACGAACGGCTGAGCGGCCGCCATCATGCGGATGTGGGCCTCGTAGCTGATAAACCGTCGGCCGTGCCGTCCGCATTTGCTGGCGCAGTCGAATATGGGCTGGTGTTTCTCTTTCAGGTGCGGGGCGCCCTCGAGGGTCATGGTCCCGCAACAGAATTCGTTGGCTGCCTCGATCTGTTCCCGTGTGAAGCCCAGCGTCTGCAGCAGGTTGAAGTTGACAGAATCGATGGTTGGCCGGTCCAGCCCGATGGTATCGAGCAGGAACTCCTCGCCCAGGGTGTACTTGTTAAAGGCGAAGGTGATGTCGAAGACGTCGGCCAGGCATTCTTCAAGGCTCTGCAATTCCGCCTCGCCGAACCCCTTGGCTTTGAGCGACTCGTGATTGATATACGGGGCGCCTTTGAGCGTCTTGTAACCGGTCGCAAAAACGGATATGTCCTTGATCTCGTCCTCGGAGTACCCGAGTCTCTGCAGGGCGATGGGCACCGACTGGTTGATGATTTTGAAGTACCCGCCGCCGGCCAGCCTCTTGAACTTGACGAGGGCGAAGTCCGGCTCTATGCCGGTGGTGTCGCAGTCCATCAGCAGGCCGATGGTGCCGGTGGGGGCGATTACCGTCGTCTGCGCGTTGCGAAAACCATATACGTCCCCCATCTCGAGCGCCTTATCCCAAGCGGCGCGAGCCGTCTGAACGACTTCTTCGGGCAGGTAGGCCGGGTTGATGCCGTTGGGCTTTACGGTCAGCCCTTCGTACTCGGTCTTCTCGGCGTTGTAGGCGGCGCGGCGATGGTTGCGCACGACGCGGAGCATGTGCTCGCGGTTACGGTAGAAGCCCGGGAACGGTCCGAGTTCCTTGGCCATTTCGGCCGACGTGACGTAAGCCTGGCCGGTCAGGATGGCCGTGAGAGCCGCGCACCAGGCGTATCCTCGGGGCGAATCGTAAGGGATACCCATGCGCATGAGCACGGTGCCGAGATTGGCATAGCCCAGGCCAAGGGTTCGGAATTCGAAACTCTTCTGAGCGGTCGCCTTCGATGGGAACGAGGCCATGAGCACCGAAACCTCGAGCACGATCGTCCAGATACGAATAGCGTGCAGGTAGGCATCAAGGTCGAACCGTCCCTCGTCGTCGAGAAACTTCGCGAGGTTGATCGAGGCCAGGTTGCAGGCCGTGTCGTCAAGGAACATATACTCGGAGCACGGGTTCGAGGCATTGATGCGGCCGTCCTCCGGGCAGGTATGCCACTCGTTGATCGTCGTGTCGAACTGAACCCCCGGGTCGGCGCAGGACCAGGCGGAATAACATATTTTTTCCCAGAGACGGGCAGCCGGAATGGTCCGCTTGACGGACCCGTCGGTGCGCTGCCGGAGCGCCCAGTCCTCCGACGCCTGGAGTTTCTGGAAGAACTCGTTGGGTATCCGGACCGAGTTGTTGGAGTTCTGTCCCGAGACGGTCAGGTACGCTTCACTGTCCCAGTTGGTGTCCAGTGCGGTGAACTCGATTTCGGTCACTCCCTGAGAGGCCAGTTCGAGAATCTTGTTGATATACGCCGGTGGTACGGCGTAATGCCGGGCGATGCGAAGCGCCTCCTTGAGCTCCGGATTTTTCTTGGGGTCGGTCTGGACCGTGCTGCCGCCGTTACCGTCGCTGCCGAATGCGGCCGCAAAAATTTCCTGAAGCTGGCGTCGAATGACCTTTGAGCCGGCCACCAGGGCGGCGACTTTCTGCTCTTCGACGACTTTCCAGCTGATGAAGTCCTCGATATCCGGATGGTCGAGATCAAGGCAGACCATCTTGGCGGCGCGGCGGGTCGTCCCGCCTGACTTGATGGCTCCGGCGGCGCGGTCGCCGATCCGCAGAAACGACATGAGCCCGGAGGATTTGCCCCCGCCGGACAGCCGCTCACCGACACCGCGCAGGGGGGAAAAGTTGGTCCCGGTGCCGGAGCCGTACTTGAACAGGCGGGCTTCCCGAACCCATAAATCCATTATACCGCCGGTGTTGACGAGATCATCGTTGACCGACTGGATAAAGCAGGCGTGCGGCTGCGGCCGCTCGTAGGCGTTGGCGGCCACGGTCAGGACGTGGCTGGTCGGGTCGACATAGTAGTGTCCCTGCGGAGAGCCGGTGATACCGTATGCCTCGTACAGACCGGTGTTGAACCACTGGGGGGAATTGGGTGCCGCTACCTGGTCGGCCAGCATGTAGCAAATCTCATCGTAGAACGTCCGGGCGTCCGATTCACTGTCAAAGTAGTTGAACCGCTCAGCCCAGTTCCGCCAGCAGCCGGCCAGGCGGTGAAAAACCTGCCGGGCGTCCCCTTCACCGCCGGTCACCGGTTCGCCGTCTTCGTTGACTACGGCCCGGCCGTGTTCGTCGTACTGCGGGACACCGCGCTTCCGGAAGTACTTTTGGGCCAGGATGTCGGTCGCGACCTGCGACCAGCGCTCAGGGACTTCTATATTATCGAGTTTGAAAACGGTCGAACCGTCGGGGTTCTTTATTTCTGACGATCGCCGGGCGAAGTTGATTCGGGCATACGGCGACTCTCCTTCCCGGGTGAAATGCCGGCGTATCTTCAAGCGTTACCTCCTGTAACTGAGTCCCCTGCACCAACCATCAGGAGACCGCATCCTGTGTTGTCACCTTCGCGGTCTAAAACGGTGTGTCCGCTACCGGCGAGTAGACCCTCTCGGCGTCAGAGATGGCGAAGTTTCCGGTCTTGCTCCAAGCCCGAAGATCTCCTTCCGATCAAGCTCTCTTTCACAGTTGTTGGGACATCCTAACCTGTCAGGCGTGGTTTTCCTGTCAGCAAGGACCACAACATATAGTGGTAGCGATAAACACAACTACAAAAAATTGTGGTTTTTCATCAGAATCCTGTACTCTCTTGACTATCAAGTAAGTATCCGGGCGCCGAGATTTGGCCTGACCTTTCGTTTTTTGACACAACCCCTCAGATAAAAACTTAACGTTCGTAAGTGGCTCGAAATAATATAATTACGTGACAGGGACTTGATGCGCCGGGCTATCTGATATGACGTATATTTTTTTCCACAAGTTAATTGCCTGCAAAATAAAGAGTTAGGCAGACCCGACCAAGCTATCAACAAATTGTCCACAGCGCCTGTGCAAAAACGTCAGGCCTCAAACGCACTGAAGACTCTCTTTTGGTCCGGGCGGATTTGTTGGGCGGGGTCAGGGACGGGCGGGCGGCACATGAGATTGGGCTTCTTCGCACCGGGCCGATGGTCCGTCGCCGGCGTGGCATGACTAAGCAGATTCGTTACCGGTCCCCGGCCCGGCAGCTGGCGTCAGTATCATGCAGGCCCCCGCCGGTTTTACTGTCACAAGTTTCTTTCCGTAACACGGCCGTCTGCATATATATGGAGAGGCCGGCGCTGATCGCATTCGGATCGTGCCGGTAGTGAACGAGAAACTGTCATGCGTGTGTTTGCAGCCCACAGTAATCATTGCAGGCGGTCGATTACCCGCTGTCCGGCGGCGGCTCTGCCGGTTGGCACGGCGTTTGATGTTGTATCAGCACGGCGTTGGAGGGTGCGACCTGTGCTGAAGAGCCTGCTTATCTCGCTGATAATTCTTCTTCTGATGGTGCTGATTTTCGGCGTCATCTGCGGCTGGTGCGGTACCGTGCGTGCTGCCGGGGCCGGGATTGTGCGGGGCGCGGTCACGGACTCTGACACCGGTGAGCCGCTGGCGCGGGTCACCGTGCGCGTGCAGGGCACCGGTTTCTCGACGCTTACCAACGACAACGGGCAGTACCGTCTCGTTCTGGCTCCCGGGTCCTACGAGCTTAAATTCACTCACATCAGCTACTACTCGGAACCGGTAGTGGTCAACCTTGAAGACACTGCGACAGTCCGCGACGTGGCCATGCGTCCGTCCGTTACCGACATCGGTACAATGCGCGTGTACACGCGCGCCTATGATCCGGCCCAGCAGATTATCGTGGAGGCGATTCGGCGCAAGAAAAGCATGCTGGATAAGATCCACGACTACCGGTTTCACGCGTACACGAAGTTCGTGCTGAACGACGAATCACGGCAGGATTCCAGCGAGATTTTCCTTCTCGCGGAGTCGCAGACCACCGGGTATTGGGAGCAACCGGATAAATACAAGGAAATCATCACGGCGCGAAAGCAGTCGGCCAACCTTCAGTCGGGAAACATCCTCATTGCCGTCGGGGGGATGCTGAACTTCAACCGGGACCGTATCGAAATAGGCGACTACCTCCTGGTTTCACCGACGGCCAATGACGCCCTCGATCACTACGACTTCTACCTGATCGACACGATCACGGTGGACGGAAGGCCGGTGTACCGGCTGGAACTGGAGCCGAAGGATTCGTCGGAAGCGCTGTTTACGGGCGTGATTCACATCGTCGATTCCACGTACGATCTGGTCATGGCCGATCTGGGTTTCAGCAAGGGGACGAAATTCCCGTTTCTGGTCAATCCCCGCTATTCTCAGACCTACGCCAGGTTTGAAAACGACTGCTGGATGCCGGTAGAAATCAGGTTGAGCGCCGACGTTGACATAAACGCCCCCCTGCCGGGAATCCCGTCGCGCCTGTCGTTCCTGCACAGCGCCTCCCTGTACGACTTCCGGTTCGACCAGGGAATACCGAAGCGAACGTTCGACGAGTACTTTCTCGAGGTGGCCGAGAACGCGGACAACGTCGATACCGCGGCGTGGAACGCCCGGCAGACCATACCGCTGACGGAGCAGGAGATACTGGCGCTACAGCGCATTGACTCCGTCGAGAACGCACCCAGGTCTTTCGGGCAGCGCCTGGCCCGCGTCGGCCTCGGGCTCAGTTTTCTGCTCGTGGCAGGCCAGGACGACATTTTTCATTTCAACCGCGTGGAAGGGCCGTACGTCGGGGCCGGCCTTACGCTGCGCCGGCTCGTCCCGCGGGCACGGTTCCGGATAAAGTCCGGCTACGCCTTCGATGGCGAGTACTGGCAGCACCATTACGGTGTCACGTACCAATTCGACCGCTGGCACCTGTCCGTAGGGGGAGACTACCACGACGAGGTAATTGCGCGTGAGTCGGCCATGTCCAGCGACGGCTACAACAGGTCGCTGCTGGCGCTTCTTTACAAGGTGGACTCGCGCGACTTTTACCTGGAACGAGGATTCCGCCTGTCTGCCTCCTTCAGGCCGTTGAATTTCACCCGGCTGCGGCTGGGCTATGCCGACTGCAATCACTGGTCGACGCCCGTGCACACAGACTACAGCCTCTTCAGGCGTGACATGGATGCCCGTGCCAATCTCGCCGTAGCGGAAGGCAAGTACCGCACGGTCACGGTTGGTTTTACATACGACTCCCGCAGGCGGTTCAAGATCAAGGGAGAGGAAACCTCCATCTCCAACCCCCAATACACGATCCTTGACGCCGGCGCCGAGCACGCCTCGCCGGATTTCATTGACAATGACTTTGATTTCACCCGGTATCACGTGTCGCTGTTCAGGAGACAGCGCCTGTTTTCATTGGGCGTTTCGTCGCTGTACGTATACGGAGGCTGGTCGGAACGGTCACTGCCGCCTCAGCGGTTCCATACGGTAGGTCACGCCAGCGGCATCCTCTTTGAAATTCCGGGATTCAACACTCTGCATGAGAGCAATTTCGTCGGTACGCGGGCACTGGCGGCGTTCGTCAACCACGATTTCGGCGACCTTCCGTTTGCCCGGAGCGGACTGCCTCTGCTTACGCATATTCCCTTCACACTGTCGCTGCACGGCGGTGTCTTCCGGACCGAACTGGATGACCGTATTGCCCGACCTAAGGCCGGCTGGTACAACACGGCCCCGACCGAGTACACTGAAGCCGGGCTCGGCCTGGCCAACCTGACGCCGTTTCTCATGCCCTTGAACATGGCGCTGTATTTCACCTGGCAACTCTCCGACTACGACACCGACCGTTTTCAGCTTACGTGGGGCATCAAGCTGTAAAGTCGGGGTCGGGCTTTCTTCTGCCTTCGGTTGTCTTCCTGTCCTGAGGTTCAAGGAATCCTCAGAACCTGTCGAAAACGTTACTACACGAAAGTATCCAGCGGAGAAACAGGAGCAACCATGTCCGTATTCATTGAGGTAATCGAATGGCTTGACCCCACCGGCGATGAGATGATCTACCGGATTCCGCAGGAGGGATCGGCGGACTTCAAGCTCGGAGCCCAGTTGATTGTCCGGGACAGCCAGATGGCCATCTTCTTCAAGAACGGCCATGCCGCCGATCAGTTCACGACGGGTCGGCACACCCTTTCGACCTTGAACATTCCGATCCTGACCCGCCTTCTGGCCTTCCCGCTCGGGTTCAACTCGCCGTTCAGGGCCGAGGTGTATTTTATCAACCTGCGGGTGTTCACCAGTCTGAAATGGGGGACACGACACCCGGTGACGTTCAAGGACAGCAAACTCGGCCTGATCCGTCTTCGCGGGTTCGGCGCCTTCACGATGCGCATAACCGAGCCGGCGCTGTTTCTTAATTCCATTGTCGGGCGGCAGGCAAAGTATACGACGACCGAGATCCAGGACTATCTCAGGGATGTAATTGTCGCCCGTCTCAACGATCTGCTGGGGGAGAAGCTCGATACGATACTTGACCTGCCGGCCGTTTACACGGAACTCGCCGAGCAGTTCAAGGGGATTGTCAGCAACGAGTTCGAGAAATACGGCCTGGAGCTGGTTGACTTCTACATTTCATCGATCACCCCGCCGGACGAGGTCGGCAAGATGATCGACCAGCGCTCCGGCCTGGAGGCGGTGGGCGATCTGGACAAGTTTCTCAAGTTCGAAATGGCCAAGGGCCTGGGCATACCGGGGGGGCCGGGAGCGACAGGCTCCGGTATGGGGATGGCGGCGGGCGTCGGCCTGATGATCCCAGCCATGATGTCAAAGGTCTTTGCACCCGAACAGAGCGAACTGAGCCGGGAGCCGGTGCCGACGGTCACCTGTCCGAAGTGCCATACCGACACCCCGGAACAGTCGCGTTTCTGCTACCGGTGCGGGCACGCCATGGTTGCGCAGAACCTCTGCCCCGCCTGCCGGCAGCAGTTGCCGACCGAGGCCAAGTTCTGCTTCGACTGCGGTTTCAGGCTTGACAGCAAGCCGACCTGCCCTCACTGCTCGGCGGAACTTATACCGGGATCCAAATTCTGCGGCGAATGCGGCAGGGGGGTAGTCGAGGATGACGGCGACGACGGATAAGGGCGGTTTTTCAATCGGGGTCGGCTGCCCCGGTTGCGGGGGAGAACTGGAACTTCAGGAGAATTTCTTCGTCCTGAGCTGCCCCCACTGTGGTTCCTGTCTTCGTGTGGTTATGCCGGATGTTCCGGCAGCCTTTTTGGTCAAGGGAAAGCTCTCCCAGAGCGAGATCCGGTTTCACATCGACCGTTTTCTCAAGGAGCGACATCTGCCTTTGACCGGCTCGGGTCTGCAGGTCAAGAACCTTTACTACCCGTACTGGAAAATCGACGGAGTACAGGTTCGGGTGCGCAACCGGCTCGAACGGCGCGAGGTTCGTGAGGCTACGGAATACAGCGACGGCCAGTACGTGGAGCAGCAGTTAAGCGATATCGGCATCGCTCCGTTCAACGTGACGGTTGCCGCCGGGGCCAGGCTGGACGGAGTTCCGGTGTCTATCGGTTTGCGCGCCGAGTACATCAAGATGTTCCCCTATGCCGACGAGGAGATCGAGGAGTCTTTTGACTCTCTCCCGGTGGCCCGGTCCTCCGATGATGCCCTGGTGAACGTGGCTTCGAAGTTTGCCGCGGCCGGGGAAGCCGGCTTTAACACGGTCGGCATCAACAAAACGGAACTGTTTGACCCCGTCTTCTCCATCATCTATTTCCCGTACCACGTGGCGGAGTCCTGCGACAACCACCGGTACAATCGATATGTTCTCGACGGTGTCTCCGGGCGGGTTTTGCACCACACGCATCCGCTGCACGAGAAGAAGCTGCACGACGGACACAGGCCGGATATCGGCTTCGAATCGCAGCTTCAGGCGGAGGGTTTCGGCTGGACGGATACCCTCCCGGGCATGGTACCGGACGAAACGCGCCACGAGGGCGATGAGGAGACGAAACCGTCCGAGGTTCAATCGCTCGAGTTCGGGGCTCTGGGCGTCGAGTTCCATCGATGTCCGACCTGCGGCGAGGATCTGCCCGATCGTCAGTCCCATATGTACATCTGCCGCAACTGCCATGAGATGGTTCTGCTGGAACGCTCGCTGGTGCCGGTTCGGGGGATCGCGCGGACGGCTTTCGACGATCGCCGCGGTGACAAGCTCTTTCCGTTCTGGTCCTTCACTATTACCGAGGAGACCGGCGCGCCGATAAAGCGGCTCTTCGCCGGTATTTTCGGTTCCGACCGGATTATCATTCCGGCCTTCAGGATGCCCAATTTCGAGGCGACGTACCGGCTGGCCAGACGTATATCGACCGCCGCTCCCAAACTCGAGTTTGTGCCGGTCGAAGACGTCGACAGCCGCTTCGTGCCGGTTGACGTCGGACCGAACGGCGCGCTGACGACTGCTCACGTGGTGGTCTATCGCGAGATGCTGTCGCGGGACCAGAACAGCTCACCTGAGGATGTAGCCTTCAGTCCGGGGGAAGCGAGCCTCGTTTATGCCTCGTTCCATCCGGAGAGCTACTTCTACGTCGATTCCATTCTGGGAGCCGTCACGTTCGAGAAGAGCCTGGTCTGATTTCACGGCGGCCGGACCGCAACGACGCTCCGCGGCACCAGATGCCTTGACACCACGGGCGCGGCGCATATATTTACCCAAATGAGCCTGGTCAAACTCTTCCCGGTAGCCGCATCGCTGGCTCTTCTGCTGCTCCTTGTGAGCCCCCTTATGGCACAGGAATCTGCGACTTCGTCCGGCCAGCCGTCGGAAAGCGCTACTCTCGGAGATACGGCGTCCGGCGCGGACGAGGAGGCGGCTGCTTCGGAATCGGTCGAGGAAGCTGAGCAGCTCCCGCCCGGGGTGGGTGATTTTCTCTTTACGGGGAAGTTCCTGGCCTTTCTGATCGTAACGCTGATGGGCGTGGCGCTGTTGCTCGGCCGCTGGGTGAGACTCTGGGTTCGGCTGGCAATGCTGGCCGTCGCCTTTGTCCTGTTCGGTCTTGATTTCTTCTTTCCCCTTCATCCCAGCCCGATGTGTGGAGTGACGAAGCTGTTTATGTTCAAGATCACCCATGGCACGTTCTTTCCGCAATTTACCGCGGTCTTTCTGGCCATGTTTATTCCGAGCCTGGTCGGGCGAAAGCTCTTCTGTGGCTGGGTGTGCCCGCTGGGAGCGTTGCAGGAGCTGATCAACCGCGTGCCGTTCAGGTATCGCTGGAAGCAGTTTGACTTCACGGTGTTCAACAGCATCCGCATGGCCCTGCTGGTGATGTTTGTACTGACCATTTTCGCCGTCAAGGCTCAGGTGGGGCTCCTGGCCGATAACCTCGGTGCGGACGCCTCGTCCGGTCTGTGGGCGGCCTTTTCCGCCTACAGCGTGTATGAGCCGGTCAATTTCTTTGAACTGCTGCACTGGAACGTCGATACGACGTTTGTCGTGACGTTCATCATCCTTGTGGTCGTCAGCCTGATGCTGTATCGCCCGTTCTGCTACGCCGTCTGTCCGATCGGCGCCCTGACGTGGCTGCTGGAGAAGATCGCGCCCGGGCGGGTCAGAGTCGATCACGCGAAATGCAACCAGTGCGGTATCTGCGTGGACAAATCCCCCTGCCCGACAATAGCAAAGCTCATCGACAAAACGACCAGAGTGGCCCCCGACTGTACGTCCTGCGGTGAATGTCTGAATACCTGCAATCGGGACGCCATCCATTTCCGTTTCAGGGCATAACGTCGGTGCCGGCCCGTTGCGTGGCGCGCCGCACAAGAGGGCGCTTTTTAGTTGAGTGCGCCCGTGACGCCCCGTATCATTCCTCTGAATCCTTCAGTAGCTGAGGGAGAAATACGGCCATGATGGGTAAGCACGGAAATCTCATTCTTCTCGGCATGATCGCCGGGACAATCATCGGCGCCGTCGGCGGGTATTTTCTCGGCGATTTTTTCATCGGCATCAGCGTGATCGGCACCGTATTCCTGAATGCCCTGAAAATGGTTATCGTGCCGCTCATTGTCGCCTCCATGATCGTGGGCGTGACCTCGCTGGGCGACGTTCGCAAATTGGGCCGCACCGCCGGCAAAACGTTGCTCTTTTATCTCGTCACGACCGGCTTTTCGGTGTTCGTCGGGCTGGTGCTGGTCAACATCATCAGCCCCGGCTCAGGGGTGGAGAAGTTCGGGGCTTACGTTCCCGACCTGGTGTCGGAAAGCAAGGGGAAAACGCTGGTGGATGTCCTGGTGGGGCTGATTCCCGCCAACGTGTTCAAAGCCGCCGCCGAGGGGCAGATTCTCCCGCTGATCGTATTCTCGCTCCTGTTCGGAGGCGTGCTGTCGGCGGCGGGGGAGAAGGGCCGGCCCGTGGTCGCCGTGTTCGAGGGCATAAACATCGCCATCATGAAGCTGGTAATCCTGGTCATCTACTTTGCTCCGGTCGGGGTCATGGTGCTGATCGGCTCCATCGTGGCCGAGAACCGGGGCACGCTTGATCAACTCGTGTCCGGCCTGGGGTGGTACTCGCTTACCGTCATAGTCGGCCTGCTGGTGCACGCGGTCGTTACCCTTCCGCTGATACTGAGGTTTTTCGGCAAGCGCCGCCCGTTCACGTACTTCGTGAACATGGGTGAAGCGCTGGCGACGGCGTTCACTACCGCTTCGTCGACGGCCACGCTGCCGGTGACAATGGAGCTTGTCGAAGAGAAGAACAGGGTGGACAAGCGGGCGGCGTCGTTTGTGCTGCCGCTCGGAGCCACCATCAATATGGACGGCACCGCCCTGTACGAGGCCGTGGCGGCGATCTTCATCGCGCAGATCTACGGTATCGACCTCACCCTCGGCCAGCAGGTGGTGGTTTTCCTGACGGCCACGCTGGCGTCAATCGGCGCCGCCGGTATTCCTCACGCGGGAACCGTCATGATGGTCTTCGTCCTGACCGCGGTTGACCTGCCGCTGGAAGGCATCGGCTTGATCTGGGCGGTAGACTGGTTTCTGGACCGTTGCCGAACGACCGTGAACGTCTGGGGTGATTCCATCGGTGCCGCCGTCATCGGCGAAACGAGAGAATTCAAGTCCTGAGGAAAACCGGCCCCCCTTACAGTTGACGTCAGTTTCACCCGGCCGAAAGCCGGAGCGTCCCGTGGAAGACAAGAAAGGGCCGCCCGTGGGGGCGGCCCTTGAAGTCAAGGCAAAAGCAGAACACTCAGGCTCTGCTCTTTCTATCCTTTACGGACAAGCGTTCAGTGGCGGAGCCGGCTTGGTAATGAACAGGTAGTCAATCAGCGCCGTCAGGTCGCCAATGTCGATGACTCCCTCCGTATCACCGTCAATG